>CAZMLD010000252.1:0-3779 GCA_964566975.1 uncultured Thiotrichaceae bacterium
TGCCGTTTACTAATAACACGGCGTATTTAAATACCATCCCGACTCATCTGGAACAACGCACACCTGGCAATCCAGAGCTGGAAGACCGCATACGCTCATTCATTCGCTGGAATGCCATGGCGATGGTGGTGCGTGCCAATAAAGAAAGTTCTGAGCTAGGCGGGCATATCGCCAGTTTCGCTTCTGCGGCAACCTTGTATGACGTGGGCTTTAATCATTTTTTCCATGCGCCAACACACGACCACGGCGGCGACCTGATTTTTATGCAGGGTCATTCTTCTCCTGGCATCTATGCCCGCGCATATCTTGAAGGTCGTCTGGATGAAAGCCATCTGGATAAATTCCGCCAGGAAGTGGATGGTGACGGTTTATCTTCTTATCCACACCCTTGGCTAATGCCCGACTTCTGGCAATTTCCCACGGTCTCCATGGGGCTGGGGCCAATCATGTCTATTTATCAGGCACGATTCATGAAATACCTGCATGACCGTGGCATTGCCAATACTGAAAACCGCAAAGTCTGGGCATTTTGCGGTGACGGTGAAATGGATGAACCCGAATCTCTGGGCGCGATTTCACTAGGTGGCCGCGAAAAACTGGATAACCTTATTTTTGTGATTAACTGTAACCTGCAACGACTGGATGGCCCAGTTCGCGGTAACGGAAAAATCATTCAGGAACTGGAGTCGGTATTTCGCGGCGCAGGCTGGCATGTGATTAAGGTTATCTGGGGTTCGTACTGGGACCCTTTACTGGCCAAAGATAAAGACGGTTTATTGGTCAAACGTATGGCCGAAGTGGTTGACGGTGATTACCAGAACTACAAAGCCAAAGATGGCGCTTTTGTACGTGAGCATTTTTTCAACTCGCCAGAACTAAAAGCCATGGTTGCCCACATGTCCAATGATGACATCTGGCGCTTAAACCGTGGCGGCCATGACCCACACAAAGTCTACGCCGCCTATAAAAATGCCATGGAACACAAGGAACAACCAACACTGATTCTAACCAAAACCGTCAAAGGTTATGGCATGGGTGAAGCAGGTGAAGGGCAAAACACCACGCATTCGCAGAAAAAGATGAACATGGATGACCTGCGTACTTTTGCCAAACGCTTTAACATTCCCGTGAGCGATGAACAAATCGAAACCGCCGAATATTACAAACCGGGCGATGACAGTGCAGAAATGAAATACATGCACGCACAACGCCAAGCATTAGGCGGTTATTTACCCTCGCGCACGCATTTAGCAGCACCGCTGGAAGTACCTGCACTCGCCACCTTTGACGCATTATTGCAAGGTTCGGGCAAGCGAGAAATGTCCACCACCATGACCTTTGTCCGCATCCTCACCATGCTGGCGCGCGATAAAAAAGTCGGCAAAAACATCGTCCCCATCGTGCCGGACGAAGCTCGCACTTTCGGCATGGAAGGCATGTTCCGCCAACTCGGCATTTACTCGTCTGTTGGTCAGTTGTACGAACCACAGGACAAAGCACAGGTGATGTTCTACAAGGAAGACAAAAACGGACAAATTCTGGAAGAAGGCATTAATGAGGCGGGCGCGATGTCGTCATGGATTGCCGCCGCTACCGCCTATAGTTCGCACGGCGTGAACATGATTCCGTTCTACATTTATTATTCCATGTTCGGCTTTCAGCGCATTGGTGATCTCGCCTGGGCAGCAGGTGATATGCAGGCTCGCGGTTTCTTAATTGGTGCCACTGCTGGGCGCACCACACTGGCGGGTGAAGGCCTGCAACATCAGGACGGACACAGTTTAATCGTCGCTTCAACGATTCCAAATTGCGTGGCATACGACCCCTGCTTTTCCTATGAGATAACCGTCATTATTCATGATGGTATGCGCCGTATGGTGCAAGAGCAGGAAAACGTGTATTACTACATCACCGCCATGAATGAAAACTATGTCATGCCAGCCATGCCGGAAGGCGTTGAAGACGGCATTAAAAAAGGCATGTATCGTTTCAGTGCCGATAAGGCGAAAACAGGCGGGTCTAAAATAGAAGAAAAAATTCAGCTGTTTGGCAGCGGCACCATTTTACGTGAAGTTATCGACGCTGCCGAGCTGTTGAAAAAAGACTGGAAAATCAGTGCTGATGTCTGGAGCATCACCAGCTACAATGAACTGGCGCGTGAAGCAGTAGACTGCGAACGCTGGAACATGTTAAATCCGGACAAAAAAGCCCGTATCCCATACATCACGCAGCAGTTAAAAGACTGCAAAGGCCCAGTAGTTGCGGCATCCGATTACATCCGCACGGTTTCCAATCAGGTACGTCAATATGTGCCTGCCACCTATACCGTATTAGGCACAGATGGTTTTGGGCGCTCCGACACACGCAAAAATTTACGCCGCCACTTTGAGGTTAACAGCCACTATATCGTGCTGGCCGCGTTAAAAACACTGAGCGATGAAGGCACGATAGCGGCATCAAAAGTCAGCGACGCCATCAAAAAATATGGCATCGACAGTAAAAAACCCAACCCAATAACCGTCTAGGAGCCTGCCGGACTTAATTATGAATCTAACGCAGGATTAAAAAACAATGGCAGAAACTAAAGACATTCTTGTCCCTGATATTGGCGATTTTGATGGCGTTGAAGTCATTGAAATTCTGGTCGCCGCAGGTGACGTAATTAATATTGAAGACCCGATTGTGTCACTGGAGTCGGATAAAGCCGCGCTGGAAATCCCCGCGCCATTCGCTGGCACCATTAAACAAATCAAAGTCAATATGGGTGATAATGTCTCTCAGGGTGACTTGCTGATGACCGTTGAAGTGTCGCTTGAAGCGACCGCAGAAGCCAGCGAAGATACACTGCCTGAAACGGTGACAGTGACAGCAACAACACCGGCTGCTACGCAAACCAGCGCACCCAAGTCATCATCTCAGCCTGCACCCAGATCTTCATCTCGGCCTTCTCCTACCGCATCAACCCCGATTAACGAGGCAAACTTTAACAAGGCTCACGCCAGCCCGTCGGTGAGAAAGTTTGCCCGCGAACTCGGCGCTGATCTATCATTAATGAGCGGTAGTGGCGCAAAAGGTCGCATCCTGAAAGAAGATGTCACCGTCTGGGTAAAACAGGCACTGGCACAACCTGCCCAGGGCGGCGGCTTGGGCGTTGAACCCATGCCAGAAATTGATTACAGCCAGTTTGGTGACATTGATATTCAAGCACTCACTAAAATCAATAAACTCACCGGTAAATTTTTGCACCGCAACTGGGTCAGCATCCCCCATGTCACCCAGTTTGATGAAGTAGACATCACCGAACTGGAAAAATTTCGCAAACAGTTAAATGAAGAAAACCAGCAAGGCACTCGCATCACCGTGCTGGTATTTCTGATGAAAGCGCTGGTCTCTGCCTTAAAAGAGTTTCCACGTTTTAACTCATCACTGGATCACAGCGGCGAAAACCTGGTACTGAAACATTACATTAATATAGGCGTTGCCATGGACACGACAGATGGCTTGGTTGTGCCGGTGATACGCGATTGCGACCGCAAAACATTAACCGAGCTAGCTCTGGAGCTAACCGAAACCAGCCAGCGTGCACGCAATAAAAAACTTAAACCCAGTGACATGCAAGGTGGCAGCATAACCATTTCCAGCCTCGGTGGCATCGGCGGCACTGCATTCACCCCTATTGTGAATGCCCCTGAAGTGGCTATTTTAGGGGTGTCACGCTCCAGCATAAAACCGGTTTATAAAAACGAAACGTTTGTCCCGCGTTTAATATTGCCCCTTTC
>CAZMLD010000253.1:0-3773 GCA_964566975.1 uncultured Thiotrichaceae bacterium
TTAGGGTTTTTAGTAATAACTGCTTGGCAGTATTAAACACCTCAACATTATTCTGATACGCTCGTGAGGCAGCCATCATATTCGCCATTTCTTCAATGGCATTAACATTTGATTTAAATATAAAGCCGTCTTTATTTGCCATCGGGTGATGCGGTTGAAACTCTTTTCTGGCCGCTGCATTACTTTCAACAATAGCGGCAATACGAACGCCTGCTGATTGATTTTGTGCAAGATCAAATTGACTAACACCACCTTGCCCACTACCATTCATTGCATTCATGACAGCTGCAAAAACAGGCTGTCTTGAACGGTAAGCACCCGCTTCGGTAGTACTGGCGACATCCGCATTAGCTAGATTACTGGCTATGGTATTAAGACGCACAGACTGGGCACTCATCGCGCTACCCACTATGTTAAAAACATTTCCAAGGCTCATTATTTTTCTCCTAATTACCGTTGCGTTCTCAGGGCACCCATCAAGCCTCTGAACGTACCACTAATAAATTCAAGCGTTGCCTGATAGCGTATTGCATTTTCACCAAAAGCGGTTTTTTCAAGTTGTCCGTCTACCGTGTTACCATCAAGCGATGACTGGTTAGGGATACGAAAAAGTATTTCTGCGTTGGCGGTATTGCTGTTTATCTGTATATGTCGGTCATGTGTTGTGTTTAATGAACCGGTCAAGTTACGATTATCAACCGATGCTTGCAGCGCTGCTTTAAAATCAATATCGATGGCTTTGTACCCAGGCGTATCGACATTGGCGATATTTGATGCCAATATTTCCATACGTGCGGTTCTTAATAACAATGCCTGCTGATGCACACCCAGCGCAGAATCAAATGAAATTGACATGTAACACTCCACAAAATTTGTAAAACATAAACTTGATACTTCGTTGTCTGGTTAATGCTACATCCATGTGACGCTATTTTTAACTTACAACGCTTGGATTTACAGCTCTTCAGTTTACAAAATGCAATCGTTGTGCCAACTCTGAAAATAAACATTAAAGAATTCCCTGCCCCTGCCGAAACCCTTGTATACAAGACGATAAGGTGAAATTTAAAAATAATTTTTTTGGTACTTAACTAAAAATACAACAGCAACTAGCGCTAGCGTAAATAGCAGGTGGCAAGATTCTTCCACCAGATGGCAAAGAACGGTCGTTTTTATGGATTAGGTTTTTTGTGGATGGAACTTTAGGTATAACTTACGGCAGTGACTTCAACCTAAAAAAATCAGTTGAATCGTAGCGAGAGCGATCAAGGTGCTGAATATGCAGGACTTTTTCGGTTATTTTAAGCGAAAGCGTATCACCCATACGGTGAGTTTAAAATATTCGGAAAAGCCCTGTAGATTCAGTACATTGGACGCTCGCAGTAGGTTCAACTGATTTTTTTAGGTTGAGGTAAAATCAGCAATAATACTGTTTTATTCATACAAACCCTGAGAGGGGCTTTGCTATCATCATCTGTCAATAATGTTGCGTGAATAAATCATGCCGCCTTTTTCTCTTTGTTAGCCTTACGCTGAATAATAGGCAATATTTCTTTAATTAATTCATCGGCACTAAATTTTGGAATAAAGCGATTCGCACCGACTTTTTTCACCATGGTTTCATTAAACACACCGCTTAATGATGAGTGCAATAATACATACAGATCTTTGAGTCGAGGATCACGCCTGATTTCGGAAGTAAGCGTGTAACCATCCATCTCTGGCATTTCGATATCCGAAATAATCAACGCCAGGCGCTCAGTTATCGGCATGTCCTGCTGCGCCCATTCCTTTAGTTGCTCTAATGCAGACTTACCATCGTTTAATGTTGTGCATTCCACCCCTATTTGGCTTAAGGCATGACTTATTTGACTACGCGCTACCTTGGAATCGTCCACCACCAGAACATGATGCCGCTGATTTTCTTCAATATCGACTTCTTCGGTTATCGAGCTGGAAACCATTTCAGGTTCACCCATCACCTCGCTTAAAACATGTTCGACATCAATCAACTGCACCAGCTCACCATTGACATTGGTCACTGCATTAATATAACTATCGACATCAGTACCTTCTGGTGGCAATCGGATATCCTGCCATTTTAAATTGACGATGCGTTCTACATTTTTCACCATAAAACCCTGAATACTGCGATTAAATTCGGTAATAATAACGTAGCTATTCTCTTCACACTCAATTCCAGGGCCGCTAATTGCCTGGCCAAGGTCAATGACAGACAGTGTTCGCTTACGTACATTTGAAACCCCACGCACAACAGGATGAGCTGAATGTACTGTCGTTAGCTTTGGGCAGCGAATAACTTCACGCACTTTAAAAACATTAATGCCATATAATGCGTTATCTTCCAGACGGAACATAAGCAACTCTAGTCGGTTCTTTCCAACCAGTTGTGTGCGTTGATTAATGCCATCGAATATGTTTTTCATGATGCTCACTTATCTCTTATTTAGTGCTTAGCTACTCTATCGACCAGGAACATAATTTCTTGATGTTTTTTTAATATTTTATTTCTGGAACTGAGAAAAATATAACGGCTGCCAAACAGCAGATGACGAGTTCTTAATATCGTTAGACAAAGCTAAGAAACGCCACTTTAAGCTGGTTGATGTACTAGGGGTCTGTCCGAGAATAGAAGTCGTAACAAAAATCACAGATGGGTCTGATAATAGACCTGAAGAGAAAAAATAGCTGATATAAAGAAAGCTGCGGAGAGTTGAATGCTGGCACTGTCCCACACGGGAGATTTTTAAGGAAAACACATACAGCAGGTGAGCCTGTGCAAAGGTCTCTGTGTGCTAAAAACTTAAGCGATGCGCTAATGCAATGCTTAGAACGCTTTCCATATTTCAGCAAGTCGCATGTTCATGCCTGTGTTTGAGATAGTGTCAAGCATGCACTAAAGATCGTTTATTTGATAGGGTTTTCGCTTTACCCAAGTTGTCATATAATGCAGATGAGTCTGGCGCGACACCCCGTAGTATATCTAAAGCATCACGTGACTGTCTGAAAACCAGCTCAACGATTCGACCGTTAACCTGATTTTTATCACGACACAGCTCGGCTACGTTCACCAGCTTTTCCCATAACTCGCTCAGCTGCCTGTAGCCATTAAACGGATAGCCTGGGCTGTTATCACCATCCTGATTAATGCTATCAAAAGTTATTCCCAAAGAAACCAGAAATTCTTCACGCCGCCTACTCGTTGTTTCAAGCTGCTGTATTTTTACCTGCTTGTCTTGCACAATTGCTTCTAGCGTTGCTGGATGATGTTCTGCAAGTGCTTTATATTCTAGCGCTAGTGCGCTCAAAAGAAGTTGAGCGCACTCAACCTCCATTTGAAGCATTTGTTTTATTTCCTGTTGCTCACTATTTGACAAAGTAATCATGTAACGCCCCTACATTGATATTCATGGATGACGGTGCGATATTTAACATAAATTTTTCTTCATTTATTTGTTTGCATTTCATTGGCTCGCCATTGTACGGCTCATGAAAATGATCGCATCTACAACTATGCAGCTTGTCCGAGAATGGAAAAGCCTACTGCAAAACCGATATTTTTTTTCCCATTTTTCCGAACATTTTCGTTAAATAGCCGTGCTATTCCATCCTTTGGTTCGTAAATCGCACCGCCTTCCTGGCTCTTTGCGAAATACCGTCCATCCATGGACATAACGGTGCATCCATGCACCACTACTTGCCTCAAATGTTCGGAAAACTGGACTAAAAATCTCGATTTTTCGCTACGGTTT
>CAZMLD010000254.1:0-3770 GCA_964566975.1 uncultured Thiotrichaceae bacterium
TAAAACCCGATAGGCGCTGTACTTTGTTGTCCGTCGCATTAAGAAAAGCGGGCGTATAACATACACGACGAAGGCCTCTTGATAACGCGACCTGAGGGTAAAAACACAGCGCCGAATGTGCAAGTTTTTTCATGCAGCAGCCTTTATGCCTGACGTTTTAAAATAACGTTATCATCTTGCTCTTCCTGAGGAGTCACTGACTCATCAGAAGCTGGCAGCTTAAAACCAGACACAGAGCGACCCAGCTCACCTGACAGCGTATTTAATGATGCCAGTGAAGCCGATGTTTCTTCGGTACCTTCTGAGGTTTGCAGGGTGATTTCCTGAATCACATCCATTGAGGCCGAAACGGATAAGGCCATGTTTGACTGCTGCTGCGTGGAATCCGAAATACCTTTAATAAGATGCGATAGCTCCGTATTTACCGATTCGATTTCTTTTAATGCTTCGCCTGCATCTTCAGCCATGGCAGCACCGTTAACTACTCCAGAGGTGCTCATTTCCATGGACTTAACGGCTTCACTGGTGTCAGCCTGAATGGTGTTAACCAGCGCTTCAATTTGTTTGGTCGCATTACCAGCACGCTCTGCCAGTCGCTGCACCTCATCGGCCACCACCGCAAAACCACGACCGGCATCACCGGCAGTGGATGCCTGAATAGCCGCATTTAACGCCAGAATATTCGTCTGATCGGCAATTTCAGTAATCAGCCCGACAATATCACCAATTTCCTGTGAGGACTCACCCAAGCGCTTAATGCGTTTTGAGGTTTCCTGAATAGCTTCGCGAATATTTTCCATTGAGCCAATGGTCTTGCGTACCACTCGCGCGCCTTTTTGAGCAATATCTACCGATTTCTGAGCCACTTGAGCGGAGTTATCAGCATCATTTGATACTGTTGACATCGATTCCGCCATATCAGTGATCGCTGCACTGGCTGAAGCAATTTCACGCGCCTGCTTGGCCGATGCATCGGCTAGGCTTATCGCGGTCTGCTGAGTTTTTTCTGTCGACCGGGAAACTTCCGCAGCCGTATTATTAATAGTGGTTACCAGCGTACGTAATTCGTCAATAGTGAAATTGACAGAGTCAGCAATCGCGCCAGTAATGTCTTCTGTTACTGTGGCATAAACCGTTAAATCACCCTCCGCAAGATCCGCCATCTCATCCAGCAGACGAAGAATCGCACGTTGATTTCGTCGGTTATTTTCTAATGCTTCCTGCTCACGCTTAGCGGCCTCTTTAAGTAGCAAAAGACCACCAATGACAATAAGTAATACCGCTAGTGCGCCGAAAACAGCACCTGCCAGCTGAATATGGTCAAGCTCTTCACCCTGAGCAATAATCTCTTCCTGGAATATTTTAAGAGAAACAAGCAACCGAGCTGAATCATCACTGACCAAGCTGGCCGCATCATTCACCTCAAAAAGCTCTGGAGACAGCTCAAGAATACCAGCAACATTGTCACTGACCAGACTGCTCAAAATCGCCACTTCACGTAATTTAGATATGGCATTTTCATCCGTCACTTTTTTAATAGCTAAACCTTTAGAGCCTTGCAACAAACCATCGAGAACGCGACCAAACAGCGCCACATCTCGACCGAAGCGGTCTGCCGCAGCGGCAGCATCGCTACCACCGGCAAGTATCTGGCTCAAATTGTTTTTAATACGTTGCGATAGCATCATTTGCCGTGTTGCCAAATAAATTTGCCGTGAACTGGCTTTCTGCTCAATCAGCAAACCAACCACTTCATCCGAATACCTCAACATTGGCGGAATAAAATCATCAACCACCTTATTTAACTCTCTTACCTGCGTAATGGCTTCGCGACCATTCAAAATCACCTCTATCATATTACGGTAATTTCTCCAGTCTGTTTCAACGTCATCAAGCGCTGGTAACAGTTCCGGAGATATTGCTTCAATACCATCTTCACCAGAACGCAAAGTCGTTAAAATATCATCAAACCAGATACGCGATTTAAACAGGTCATCAAAAGCCTGTCCGTCGCCCGTTGCCGCGCCTAACGAAAAGGTTGCCATTTGTTGCGATAACAACAGTTGATCTGCCGACAACTCCACATGGCTTTGCAAAGTCGCTCGTTTGTCACCCACATAAATCAGGCTAGCCAGCATAATAATAATAGCTATTGATAATAGCAGGCCAATTAGGATCAACGGCTTACCACTTGTCATGGTTGTTTTTTTCTGTGTACTCATAAAGTTTTATCTCCAATCTGCGAGCAACCCGTTTTGTTGTGGCTGTCGCAGTTACCTCTCACCATTTCTTTATGTTTGAGTGCTTTACCAAGCCATCGCTGGCACGATAAAACAACAAAACACGTTTTTACTTTTTTTTAAAATAAAAAAGCCACTATCACTTTTTTAGTATGACATCCTGTACCACGCGACCTTGCTATTTCATACAAAGACCCTTTTGCACTTCTCCGATACCTCACCCATGCCGTATCAGGCAGTATTCAAGGTATTGTTCCCCGAGGCAGTTCAATCTCTAACACAAGCAGAGTTCAAACGCGGCATCATATTGATGCATGGGAAAATCGTTCATCCTGAGTCATTTGAGAAAAACTAATCACTGACCAGTGCTCATTATCCCGCTGAAATACTCGATTAATATAAGGCGATATATTCTTATGTATCGGCACCGATTCAACGGCTTTATCACTTGCTCTAAAATGCCGCATACCATAAATCTCTTCTACCACCAGCCCTGTATTAAAGCCTTTATAATCAATGACAAGAACTCGGCTGTTATGGCGCTGCTTGATATCTTTGCCCAGTAAATACCCTTTTAAGTCCATCACAGGCAACAAACTACCACGCATGTTGGCCACACCAACAACCCATGATTTAACACCCGGCACGGTGGCAAATTCAGGCAAATCAAGTATTTCTTTCACCTCAGACATAGCAGCAAGCAGTTTTGAGTCGCCAATCCTGAAGGCGATGCCAACCCAGTCATCGCTCACCTGATTGCGCATGGGAAGACCCGCCGAACTTTTAACGGTTCGTCTTTCAATATCCAGCAACAGGTCAAATGGTTCAGTTGTATTCATTGGTTCTTTTGCAACTATTCAGCTACCCTCTATTATCACTACTACGGCATTATCACTACTACGGCTTTCATTACCACACTGGGCAGTTATATTTTTTATTTACCGCAAGCACTGCTTCGTTATGCTCATGGATGTTTAATTATATTAATAACGCCTTGTTCACACGTTCGATTAATGCTTTCTCCCGCACCGGTTTAACTAAGTAATCTTTAGCGCCTTGGCGCATTGCCCATACTTTGTCCGTTTCCTGATCTTTGGTTGTCACCACAATCACGGGAATTGCTGCTGTATCTTCATTTCTCGACAATTGCCTGGTTGCCTGAAAACCATTCATACCCGGCATGACCACATCCATCAAAATCAAATCCGGCTTTTCCGTTTTCGCCATCTCAACGCCATCTTCACCGCAGGTCGCCACCACCACATCATGGCCGTTTTTAGTCAGCATGGTTGTTAATACATGCACTTCTGTCGGCGAATCATCCACTATCAATATTTTAGTCATACTTTTCACACCACTCATCCTAATCTATTATTATCAACCGGACGCGCAAAACACGGCTAGCTTTTGCTATTATTTTCCTTGGTAGATCGCGCTGAAGATATGCAATTTGCTACCGTTAACTTCGTTAGCAGCACTAGGAGCTTGTCCGAGAATGGAAAAACCTACTGCAAAACCGATATTTTTGCC
>CAZMLD010000255.1:0-3751 GCA_964566975.1 uncultured Thiotrichaceae bacterium
GGCGTATACGGCGTGTCACAAAAGTAGGTGGCGGAAACTTATGCAACGATTAATAACACAAAAAAGGCCGTATTTATTACGGCCTTTTTTGTGCTTTATTTTTTCCACGACTGAACGAATATATTGACAATGGCTTGTATGATCAGCACAAAGGCTAAGAACACATAGCGTTGCAAGCAACGCTATTCGCCCACTTACGAATGAGCGAGTTTTTTCGCTCTCCGCCAGTAATCTTCCAGCACTGCCACACTACAGCCCTCCATCTGTTTTCCGTCTTCTCGCAAGAGTTTCTCAACTAGCTCAAAACGCAAAATAAATTTACCACTGGAAGCTCGCAGCGCCTGCTCTGGATCCACCTCCAGATGACGACAAAGAGTGACGCTGGCGAACAGGACATCACCCATTTCGTCGACAATATTTTTCTGGTTATCGGCGACACCAGCCTCTGCTCTCAGCTCAGCCACTTCCTCATTAAGCTTAGCAAAAACTGGGTCAATACTGTCCCAGTCAAAACCGTGATTCGCCGCTCGTTTCTGCAGTTTTTCAGACCAGCGTAATGCCGACATGGTGCTGGCAATACCGTCCAGATAACCACTAACCTGGTTTGAGCTAATCGGCTGATTTTTTTGGGCACAGTCATTGTTTTTGTGCGCTGCCTCACTTTGACTTATTTTTTCTTCATCTGCCGCAGCATCATTAGCGCAGACCTGAGGGTGGCGAAGCATCAGTTTGTTATTTACACTCGCCACCATGTCGGCAAAGTTGAACCTGTCATTTTGCGCGGTCATTTGCGCGTGAAAGACCACCTGAAACAGTACATCACCCAGCTCACTTTTCAAATCATCCATGTTTTTACGCTCAGCCGCATCCGCCACCTCGTATGCTTCTGCAACCGTATAAGCAGAAGTACTGGCAAATAACGACTCAATAGCAGCTCTGGAATGATCACCATCCAAACCACGAAGGTCAGCCAGCACGGTTAGCAGGGCATCGGTTTCTTTCATCATAATTAATCGCACTGCCGTATATTTCAGCTTAACGGGATACGGGACTATGGTTTACCAGAACAAGCTCCTAGGTTATCGGCACGTGACGGTGGCGCGGCATAACTAAAAGATGTCGTCGTAACTCATCTTAAAACTCAAAACGTACGCCAAAATGTGCCGAACTATCTACATCATATTCAACATTATTATTAAAGGTCACTTCCAGTTTTCGATAACCGATATAAGCCACTGCACTCGGTGTTATTTCGAGTTCCAGTGAGAGGCGAAATTCGACCAAGCCATCAAAGTCTGAAATACTGGTAATGTCTGGCGCAAAATAAGCTTCACCCAGTATCGCCACTGGCACATTGCTGGGCAGCAAATAACGAACACGCCCACCAATAGCAATGGCGCCACCGTTTACATCCAGCGATACTCTACCAGGCCCATCCAGACTACCGGCATAGGCCTTAACGCCCACACCAAGATGCAGACCTTTCACGTCACCTTTGCTACTGCCGCTCACTAAAATAGCCGCATTGGCGATAAAGTCATCGTCTTCATTAATTAATGCGCCAAAGCCAATATCAGCACCACCATAACCAAAAGTAGCGGTTTGCGTGAGAAAAGTCAGCTCTGCTGCGTCACTTCCAATGCGAAAGTCTATCCCTCCAGCAAAAGCACTACTAAATGGGGCCAAGAGTGTTGTTATTATCAATGCTTTACGTAGCATACTGTGTTCCACCTCAAAATTGGATTGTTGGACTACTGAATTAAGTATAGTAGCGAATTCTAACATACGGTTTTAATATAAAATGTAAAACTGTGACAACTAAAATTCGATGATGTGCCACAATTAGTGCACTATTTTTCCCAATGCCTTTATTTTCCCAGTGCCGTGAAATGAAACACAAACAAGACTTTATCAAACGATTAGTTAACATTCTTCCCGCTGGCCAGCTAATCCATGAAGCAGAAGATGTAAAACCTTACGAATGCGACGCCTTATCAGCTTACCAGACGATGCCAATAGCGGTTGCCATTCCAGAAAATATCACACAGATAAAAGCGATTCTTGCACTTTGTTATGAGGAAAATGTACCAGTAGTCGCTCGCGGCGCAGGAACTGGGCTTTCCGGCGGCGCTTTACCGCATGCAGATGGCATTTTACTGAGTCTCGCCAAACTCAACAATATCATCGCCATTCAGGCAGACAGTCAAACCGCCGTGGTGCAGCCGGGGGTGCGAAACCTAGCGATTTCAGAAGCGGTAAAAGAACTCGGTCTGTATTACGCCCCTGACCCCTCTTCACAAATTGCTTGTTCGATTGGCGGTAATGTTGCCGAAAATGCGGGCGGTGTTCATTGCCTGAAATACGGCCTTACCGTACACAATATTGTGCAGCTCAAAGTAATCACCATGGACGGTGATGAGTTAACCATTGGCTGCAATGCGCTAGATTCACCAGGCTATGACCTGCTCGCTATCCTTACTGGCTCCGAAGGCCTGCTCGCCATTATCGTCGAAATAACCGTCAAACTGCTGCCCATTCCCGCCGTGGCTAAAGTCATACTGGCATCATTTGATGATATCGCCGTTGCTGGCCAGGCGGTGAGCGATGTTATTGCCAGCGGCATTATTCCCGCTGGCCTAGAGCTGATGGACAATGCCGCACTTAAAGCGGCGGATGATTTTGTTCATGCTGGATACCCACATGATGCCGCTGCCATTTTATTGTGTGAGATTGATGGCTCGGTTGAAGAAGTTAATGACCAGCTATCACAAACCGAAGAGATACTAAAACAGTCCGGTGCCAGTGGTATTCAGATTGCTAGAGACGAGGCTCAGCGTATTCAGTTTTGGGCAGGGCGCAAAGCCGCTTTCCCCGCAGTCGGTCGCCTGTCTCCAGATTATTACTGTATGGATGGCACAATTCCACGCCGGCAGATAGCCAATGTGCTAAAACGCATCAGCGACTTATCCGAAGAATACGGGCAAACCGTGGTTAATGTGTTTCATGCCGGCGATGGCAATCTGCACCCGTTAATTTTATTTGATGCCAATAACGAGGGCGAACTAGAACGCACCGAAGAACTGGGCGGAAAAATACTGGACTACTGCGTAGAGGTAGGTGGCACCATCACTGGCGAGCATGGCGTGGGCATTGAAAAAATCAACCAGATGTGCGGTCAGTTCAATAGTGAAGAGCTGAGCCAGTTCCATAATATTAAAACGGCCTTTGATGAAAAACAGTTACTTAATCCGGGGAAAAACATTCCCACACTACAACGCTGCGCCGAATTTGGCGCCATGCATGTTCACCATGGTGAGCTACCATTTCCTGAACTTGAACGCTTTTAATGCCTGCCACCATGAATAACGCACTGGAACTATGCCAGACAATGCCAGCATACACGCCGTCCATGGGGCTAAATAATGAAAAATGATTTTAGTGAAAATCTGCGTGACCAGGTAGCCCATGCGCTGGCAAATAAAACGCCGCTAAAAATTTCCGCTGGAAACTCCAAGCTTTTCTACGGCAACAACATTCAAGCACAAACCATTAGCCTGGCTGAACACCAGGGCATTACTGAATATTACCCTAGCGAACTGGTAGTAACGGTACGCAGCGGCACGTTACTGCATGAACTGGAAGCAGAATTAAAAGCCAACAATCAAATGCTGGCGTTTGAACCACCACAACACAGTGCCAGCACAACCATCGGCGGCGTTATTGCCTGTGGGCTTTCTGGCCCACGCCGAGC
>CAZMLD010000256.1:0-3747 GCA_964566975.1 uncultured Thiotrichaceae bacterium
TTTTACTCTGATCACATATTGTTAGTAGCAAATTGCAGCATCTGATTCGCTGTTGATATGGCTTTCGAGTTCATTTCATAAGCGCGTTGGGTTTCAATCATTTTCACCAGTTCTTCTACGGTGTTCACGTTTGAGCCTTCAAGTGCAGACTGAATCAGTGTGCCTAACCCTGTTAAACCCGGTGTACCCGTTTGAGGTGAGCCACTTGCGCCCGACTCAATGAACAGGTTGTTACCCACTGCCTGCAAGCCAGAAGGGTTGATGAAATCGGCAAGCTGTATGCTGCCGATTTCAGTGGGTGCAGTGTCACCTTGAGATACCACAGAAACCACCCCATCGGAACTGATTGAAACCGTTAAGGCATTATCTGGAATGGTAATGCTCGGCTCTAGGCTGTAACCCATTGAGGTCACCAATTGACCTGTTGAATCTCTCTGCAAAGTGCCATCACGGGTATAAGCGGTGGCACCATCGGGCATCAGTATTTGCAAAAATCCTCTGCCCTGAATGGCGACATCCAGTGAATTGCCGGTTTGAACAATACCGCCCTGAGTAAATAATTTTTCAGTGGCAACGGTTCTAACACCCGTACCAATGTTCAAGCCTGACGGCATGGCGGTACCTTCTGATGACATAGAACCCACCTGCACGATATTTTGATACATCAAATCGGCAAAAACCGCACGGTCACGTTTAAAACCCGTGGTGCTGGCATTGGCGAGATTATTGGCAATCGTTGCCATTTTTGTTTGCTGGGCTTCAAGCCCTGTTTTTGCAATCCATAATGCTGAATTCATGATTTCTCTCCGCTTAACTCAATTTCATAATGGAGGCGGCAGCCTGGTCATTTTTCACCGCTTCACTCATTAATTTGATATGGGTTTCATATTGGCGTGCCAGTTCGATCATTCTGACCATGGCACCCACGGTATTGACATTGCTAGATTCCAGCGCGCCAGAAACCACGGTGACACTGGCATCGGCATCCAGTACCTGGCCATTTCGCGTTTGCATTAAACCGTCCAAACCTTTTTCTAACTGATCATTAGCCGGGTTAACCAGTTTGAGTCGGTCGACAATAGCGAGGGCATTGGCTGCCTGTCCAATAGGTTGAATAGTGATGGTACCGTCTGCACCGATTTCTATTTTTGCGTATGGCGGTACTGAAATTGGACCCCCATTACCCAGCACAATATTGCCCGCGCCATTGGTCATTCTGCCAAGGCTGTCAACACGTAAATCACCTGCTCGGGTATAGGCTTCACTACCATCAGGTCGTTGCACCGCCATCCAGCCCTTACCATTAATTGCCATGTCAAGTTCACGCCCGGTACTGATAACACTACCTGGTGTAAAATCAACGCCGGCATTTTCTGTGGTGGCATAAACACGGCTGGCATGACCAGGACCAAACACTTGCTGGCTCATGCTGCTTTGCAAGTCAGCTCGAAAACCGGTGGTGCTGGCGTTCGCCAGATTATTAGTATTAATCGCCTTGGCGTGCATCGTTTCCTTAGCACCGCTCATGGCGACAAAAAGCATGCGATCCATAGTGTTATCCTGTTATCTTATTGCTGTTAATGTTGCAATAAATTATCGAAGGTTAATAATACTTTGGGTGATGGTATCCTGCGCCTGAATGGTTTGTGCATTCGCCTGGAAGTTACGCTGCGCCACTATCATGTTGACCAGCTCAGCGGTTAAATCAACGTTGGATTCTTCCAGTGCGCTAGCCTGAATCAAACCCAGACCCGCAGTACCCGCTTCACTGACCACTGGCGAACCTGAGGAAAATGATTCTATCCATGAGCTATCACCTGCTGGCTTCAAGCCCTGCACATTGGCAAAATTTGCCAGTACCACTTGAGCAACGGTTTGCGACTGGCCGTTACTGTAGCGGGCAAAAACGATGCCTGATTTATCAACATCGACACCTAATAACTGACCCGCAGTAAAGCCATCCTGTCTTAAACTGGTGACTGCAAAATCACTGCCGAACTGTGTACTAGTGGATAAATCAATAGTAAACGCCTGGTTAGCTGCTGCACCACCACCTGGGTTGAAGGTAATGGGGATGTTGGCAGGCGTATTATATGAACCATCGGTATTAAACGTAATGGGTGTGGTATTTTCTAACACGCCACCAATCATGGTTCTAACATTCCATTCATTGGGGTTGGTCGCAGGGTCAAGCTTGCTGAAATACATGGTCATGATGTGGTCGTTACCCAAACTGTCAAAAATGGTGGTGGTGGTTGATGAGTTGTAACCGTTAACATTGGGTATGCCTGCCGTTAGTAACCAGTTATTGTCAGTTTGCTCGCCTCGTGCATCAAAATTAATACCACTGTTTACAGAAGCCGTTGGGCTGGCATTAATGTAGGCATTACTCAGTTGCAAAGGCCCAACCACACCCGTGATGTTGCCGTTATTGTCTGCCTGCCTTGCCAGCAGAGAAAAACCGGAGTTGTTCACCACGTTACCACTTGCATCCAGTTTAAAATTACCTGATCGGCTAAACACGGTATTACCATCCCCTTGCAGTTGAAAGAAACCGTCACCACTGATCGCCAGATCCAGCGGATTACTGGTGAACGCGACATTACCCTGTGAAAATTGCTGGGCAGTGGTACTTAAGCGCACGCCCTGACCAATCGAGGTGAAGATATCCGCAAATTCTGCACGTGAAGATTTAAAACCGGTAGTGCCTGAGTTAGAAATATTGTTGCCGATAATGCCAAGGTCGCTGGCAGCGGCTTTAATTCCACTTAATGCTGTGTTAAATGACATTGTATTCTCCTGTACTTATTAATATAGCTTTGCATGAGATGCGAAGCTCTTATTTAATCTGTTGTATTTTGTCAAGTGAAACCACTTGTCCGTTAGCAAGGTTTAACAATGACCCCGCCGGCGCGCCATCAATACTCTGATTCAAACTGACGCTGTCAATACGTGTTTGCAGTGATACCGCTACTGCCTGTTGCTCACCATCAATCAATGCTTCTGCTGTTACCCGATATTGACCTGCTGGCATGGCATTGCCTGCGTCACTAAAACCATTCCATTTAAACTGTACGGTATCGGAATGATTGCCACCCAGTGGCAAGGTTTTTACCAGTTCACCCTGACTATTGAATATGTTTATTTTCACTTCGCTGGCGTGGCGCTCTACATTTATCTGACCACTGATGTCACCGCCGGTGGTTAACAGACCCTGACCACCAGACACTAATACGGATTTACCAACCAGACTTGCCGCCTGTAATGACTGATCTGAAGTCAACTTATTGGCCAGAATATCAAATGATTTTTGCAATTCATTGATGCCATTAACCATCGATGACTGTGTTAACTGGCTCATAAACTGACCAGGATCCATCGGTTTAGTTGGATCCTGATGTTTCACCTGTGCCACCAGCAGTTCAATAAAGTTCGCCTGGGTTAATTCATCATTCGGCTGAGTTACTGAACGAGCACTGCTTAGCCCAGAGTTTATTGTTGCACTACTGCTCTCGATTCTTACTGCTTCCATCATTGACTCCAGCTAATTAATAACTACCTTGGGCGACCCATGGTTAATGTTTTCGTTAGCAACTGCTTTGCGGTATTAAACACTTCGACATTATTCTGATAAGCGCGTGAAGCTGCCATCATGTTTGCCATTTCTTCAATGGCATTGACATTCGATTTAAATATAAAACCGTCTTTATTTGCCATCGGATGATGCGGTTGAAACTCTTTTCTGGC
>CAZMLD010000257.1:0-3724 GCA_964566975.1 uncultured Thiotrichaceae bacterium
AATAATGAGAAGTCACCACGATTAACATTCAGGCTTTCATCCAAGTCTGCGCCCCACAAACCATCTCGACCAAACTGCATTCTAAAGAGAGAGAAATCATCAAAACTGACAAAACCATCCAGATTCAAATCACCAGTCAGCTGCATCGGCGCTACAAAACTCGCTGCGGCTTCAACATCACCGGTCTTAATGGTTGCCAGTTCACTGGTGGCGACATAACCTACCCCGTCCCAGCTTGGTACTGGCGTTGGGATACGCACCGTCTGCCCTGGTTTCTCGTTATCCCAACGTAACAGCATCCCCTTGTCTTCGTGTGTCGTGTTATGGCAATGCTCCAGGTAGGTGCCAGCAAACTCGCGAAAGCGGATAGCCACATCAATAATCATGCTGCTATCCGGTAAATCCAGCGACTCCGAGCCCAGATCAGACACCCGATACAGGTCCTTGCGTGCGCCAATTTCCCACATTGGCGGTAAGTGATAATCAATCTCTCCGGAGCTGTTTTCATTACCACGTAACAGAATCTGGCCTTCCTCAAAATGTATATGTACCGGATGCGCCCAGCCTCCGCCACCGTTGACGATATGCCATATTTCCACGCCGCCATCCATGGTTTCTGGCGCGGCGGAAACACGGCTGATATCAGTATTGAGGTGGTCACCGTCATCAGTGCGAATAGTCCATGGTGTAGGCCGGCCATCACTCGCCGCACCGCCACCACGACCAAAGGTGAAAGTACGATGGGTGGCGGCTGCCAGTTCTTCATCAGTAAATTTCACCAGTGGAATCATTTGCTTCTTGCCTACTTCGTAATCTGCCGGATTCATGCTCAGATCGATGCCGGCATAAGCTTGCACGCGAAACTCCATAACCTGGCCAACCGTCGGATCGTCTGACCAGCACTGCGGCAGACCGGTATCACAGTCGGTCTCGATTTCCCGCTTAAAGTCGCCATTAAGAATATCCTCCAGTGCGACAACATCCTTGGGGCCGCGGCCATTATCATGCTCCAGTGTATTCACCATATAAAGTCTGGTACCAACTGGGAACTGACTGAAATCAATAACGATATCGTAACGTTCGCCAACGCCCAACACTGGCAGATCTTTCGACTGAGTATTAGGGAACGGCACAGCGTGCTCCATGATATTGCCGTCATTGGCGATCATATGATAGGAAATGCGACTGTAGGACTTGTTGGAGTCTTCCGGACCTTCAAACTCACCTGTAGTGGCATCATTGAATTCGCGCACAAAAGCCATCTTGAAAAAACGTGCCACGGCACCGTCGAGGATACGAAAACGATACTTGCGTGCGCGCACATCCAGATAGGGCTTATACAACCAGTTAACGGTCATCCGATCACCCAGAAAACCGTCCTCATTAAACGGTGCCATGTTTAACTGCCCACCTGCATCCCAAGCTTTGTCGGCAACCAGTAGCTGCACATCATAATCACGGTTGCCCCAGTGCAATGCAGTGCCGCTGGGAAAGCACAGGTTGATATTGTTTTTTGGATCATCGTATTCACAGCGAAAACCTTCTTTGCCACGGTCGACACCACTGTAATAGTTCATCATCGCCACGTTGCCTTTATATACATTCTCCGCTGTGCGATCGGCCATGTGGTCATGAAACCAGTGGGTGCTCATGATTTCGTGCCAGTCGCCTGCCATCTTTATCGTCAGGGTAACAGGGTCACAGATTTTTTCGATTGTTCCTCCAGTGATCGGGTCTGCAATCATCATGCTTTCACCCGGTGAACATGGTGTCGATGCGCGTGGCTCTGAGGCACTGGTATTAATCGAATCATAACCTGCTAACACCATCGGCCAGCGATAATCATAAAACTGCCCAGGGAAGAAAAAGGCACCGGCAAAACCATCACTTTCACCTGGGTTGTGACCATTATGCTCATGTGTCGTTAGTGTATGCTCGCCAAAACCATTATTGGCACTTACGTCAATCGGCAATACATTGTAGTGCCGCATCACGATAGGCTCAGCGTAACGTACTCTTAGCAGTTTTGGTGGCAAGGTGCCGTCACCAAAGGTCCACAGGGAGTTTTGATCCTGAATTGGCATCAGCGGATGGAACTTAATCTCAATACCACTGGTAGTGCTAGCAAAATCCGGCGCTCCTATCGTATTGTTATACAGACCACCAGGGGCGAATTCACCCATTGAATAAGTATGACTCTGTTCGTCATCACGAATACCATTATTAGTTCTTGAACCACCCTGCGCTGTCTGAAAATACACCTGTGGAGGAAACTCCTGCCAACGCTGATGTGAAAAATGCACTCCCGGTGGACGACCTTCGATAACCCCAGTGAAAGAAGCCGGAAAGCCAAGGCAAGGTATAATTTTGTCTTTCCAAGGGTTAGCCAGACCAATATTGGCCTCAATGGTGGGTGCTGGCCATAGCGGCGCATCGATGAAAGCATCCATTGCTAGCTCACTCGGCCTGCCATCACAGTCAGCGGGCAATGGCAAACTTTTTACTGGAGTCGAACCAACAGGTAACGCATGCACACCGAATTCTTCAAAGCGTAACATCGGTTGACTGAAATCTGTGGCACCAAACAACGGACTGGGTAGTAAGTCACTTGGAACATTTGTATGTGCCTGAGCCAGGCCGAGACTAAATATTATAGTCATCATTGCCAGCACATTATATGTAGCGTTTAAAACAAACCCGCCATCGTTACGGGTAATAGCCCTCCTTCTCTCACTGGCGACATTTCGGTCTTTATTACCGTATCGATTTTTTTTCATTTCACTCACCTTCCCGCTTGCTTAAAATATATTGAGTACAAACGCTTTTGAGTAGCGACTAAAACAACCAAGCAACATCTATTGAAATGTTTGTGCGTACAAGTGACAAGCAAACAGCTTCTACCTGGTCATAGACCGATAAAATGAATCACAGGGCAGCAGTCAGGTAATTCATTTCATATCAACTTTTCACTTTTTTCTAACTTATTACCCCGCATATAAACAATTAAACCACTTATTGAACTCAAAATAGATAACACTAAGCTCATTTATACGGGCTATATTACTAATGAAGCATAAACTGCGCCATATGTTATAAATATCTATATAAACAGTAAGTTACATAAATTTCGCAGATACACAAGCAGTTATATATCTGCATTTTGTAAAAACAATTTACATTTTTTTAATAAAAACGAGAAAAACACGCAGCTATAACGAACAAAAACAATAGCTTACATAAAAACAACAGCAAATCTACTTTGCTGTAACAGAAACGAACAAATTATTATGGTTTTAGCGTGTGCTGAGCTTGATGCTTCACTTTTGGACATAATTTCACCACTTACGAAAGCGTCACTTCAAGACAAGTTGTTCATTGTCATTAGTAAAGTGACCCACCCGTTTTTCCGAGGTTGCGACAGACGGATATAGCGTTAAAACATCCGACAGAAGCATAAGATAAAACATGCAATACTTGTGTAAATAAAACCAACAGAAAAGCAGTAAAATGGGCATGTTTTCCCATAAGATAGGACTCTCCGAGCCATCAGCTAAAAGGTATGGCCTGTCTATGAGCTATAACTACTGTGTTGATTGTGGAAGTCTATATTGCAGAAAAGTTTTATTGTTGGCAGACATAAAAACTTAAAAATACCAGGAAAAATAACGAAGGTATACTGGCTATTTCTTTGCCTGAAATCGTTTTTTCAACGCTGCTTTAAGCT
>CAZMLD010000258.1:0-3714 GCA_964566975.1 uncultured Thiotrichaceae bacterium
ATCTTCAAATCGGACACGCCACCAGTAGTAGATGAGTTCGACTGTATCATTATTGATGAGGCACACAGGGGCTATACACTCGATCAGGAAATGACAGAAGGTGAGATGGTTGCCCGTGACCTTAGTCAGTACCTATCTAGTTACCGGAGAGTTTTAGACTACTTTGATGCGGTCAAAATTGGTATGACAGCAACGCCAGCCAAACACACCACGGAAATCTTCGGAAAACCTATCTATACATACTCTTACCGTGAAGCAGTCGCCGATGATTGGTTAATAGACCATGAACCACCTATCCGTTATGAAACGCTGCTTACCCAAAATGGCATTCATTTTGATGAAGGCGAAACCGTTACGTCTATTAATACGGGTACAGGAGAAATAGAAACGGCTGAACTAGAAGACGAACAAAACTTTGAAACAGAAGCATTTAACAAGCGTGTCATCACAGAAGGTTTTAATAAAGTCATCTGCGAACAACTCGCGCAGGAACTAGATCCTTTCAGTGATGAAAAAGTAATGATCTTCTGCGCTAGAGATTTACACGCAGATATGGTCAAACGTCTATTAGATGATGCATTTAAAGCACTATATGGTGATGAATATAATGAAGCTGCTGTGCGAAAAATTACCGGTACTAGCGATAAAGTAGGTCAGTTAATTCGCCGCTACAAAAATGAACGTTATCCAAATATAGCCATTACAGTTGAACTGCTAACCACCGGTATCGATGTACCAAAAATTTGCCATCTGGTCTTTTTGCGAAGAGTTCGCTCACGTATTCTCTATGAGCAAATGATCGGTAGAGCCACACGCCGTTGTGATGAAATTGGTAAAACTGTATTTAAAATATACGATCCAGTTGATCTTTATGCTGCCTTACAAGAAGTCAGCACAATGAAACCACTGGTGAAAAATCCAAATATCACCATGGAGCAATTAGTACTTGAATTAACCGACGAAAAAAGTTTTCAGGCACCGGGCAATCAACCAAATACAAATCATGCCGATGATGTACTCGATGCACTAAATCAAAAATTGATGCGCGTATTACGCAAAGCCACCAAAAAAGCGGAGAAAAAACCGCCTCTTAAAGAGAAACTTGATGAGTTAGAACAAACTTGGGGCATTGAACCAGGGGAATTACACCAGCACCTGCATAAAATGGGTGCAAAAAAAGCAGGTGCCTTTGTTAAAACACACAGCAACCTCGTACAACAACTAGATGAAGTAAAAGCACTGATCGGCTCCGAGCATAACCCCATCATTTATGAAGGCGAGGACGAGCTCAAAAAGCGTTCACAAGATTACGGCGTTACAGAAAAGCCAAAAGATTATCTCGACAGCTTCAACGACTTTATCAACCAGCAAGTTAATCAGTCTGCAGCCTTGTCTGTCATCGTCAATAAACCCAAAGACCTCACCCGTGAACAACTGCGTGAGGTACGTTTATTACTCGATCATCATGGCTTTAGCGAAGCAAAATTAAAAACCGCCTGGCGCAATCAGACCAATCAGGAAATCGCCGCCAGCATCATCGGCTATATCAGGCAAGCTGCATTAGGCGAAGCACTAGTCCCATTCGAACAACGTGTACAAAATGCCATGCAAACCATCTACACCATGCACAGCTGGACACCAATACAGCGTAAATGGTTAGCGCGATTAGCCAAACAACTTGTACACGAAGTCATACTGGATAAACATTTTATTAATGCCTTGCCAGCATTTACCGGTGGCGTAAAGCAATTAGATAAAATGCTGGATAATCAACTGGATGATGTACTCGGTGAGCTGAAGGAACATATGTGGGAAACCGGATAATGCCGTTCATTCTTTAAAATGGACATGTACACAGCATCGACACAAAAACCTGTGATGTCGAAGAAGCCCGAAATCATCGACATGAATTCACTTTTTATGACGTTACATTCATAGGGCTGCAGTCTCTAAAAGTAAAATAAGGCTTATCGTTATTTTACTTTTACTGCTAAGATAAAATAACGATAAGCCTTATTTCAACCTAGAAAAATCAGTTGGGCGCGGAAAAGGCATGCAAGCTCTTGATGTGCATGGCGAATTCAAGAATTGCGTGGTCACCTTATTGGTTTTGTGCATGGATGCACTTATTTCGCGAATGCAGGAGCATAGGAGCGTGATGAGCAAGTTTTTGAATTTGCCAGGTGCATCAAGAGCTTGCGTGGACTTCCGTGATCCAACTGATTTTTCTAGGTTCAAGATAGAATATTCATAAATTCAAGCTTACGATCAGATAAATATAACAATTAGGGTCAGCAATGAAACGGGGATTAACAGGGCACTACACACCAGCAATCGCAGGCGGAATAAACTGCGAAGCGTTTGTGCCCGCGCCATTGCCACCAAATCCGTCACTGGATATCAATAGTAAGCTGCAAAAACGCATTAATCAGGCGATGTTAGCCCTTGGTCGGCTTGATGCTATCAGTGCTTTATTACCCGATGCTCATCTATTTCTGTACAGCTACGTGCGAAAAGAAGCTGTCATGTCATCACAAATCGAGGGTACACAGTCATCCTTGAGTGATTTAATGCTGTATGAAATGGAAGGTGTACCCGGCGTACCGATGCATGATGTACAGGAAGTCTCCTGTTATGTCAGCGCACTAAATCTGGGTATCCAACGCATTCGTGAAGGCAATCCGATAACGTATCGGCTAATCACAGAAATACATCAGGCATTAATGACATCCGGCCGAGGTACCAATCGCAGCCCCGGAGAATTTCGCCGAAGTCAGGTCTGGATTGGTGGCCATCGCCCGGATGAAGCCACCTTTGTGCCAGCACCAGCCAATGTAATCGCCGACTGCTGGGCAGAGCTGGAACGCTACATTAATGACGTGCCAGATTCAACGGATCCGTTAATCAAAGCCGCACTAAGCCACGTACAGTTCGAAACTATTCACCCCTTTATGGACGGCAATGGTCGAATAGGGCGTTTATTAATACCACTCATATTAGTGGAAGCGGAAGTAATGGCAGAACCATTGCTTTATCTCTCGGTGTTCTTTAAAAAACATCGCCAGACTTATTATGAGCGTTTAAATCAAGTGCAGCTAACAGGTGACTGGGAAGCCTGGTTACTGTTTTTTGTCGATGCCGTAACAGAAACCGCTACGCAGGCAGTAAACACAGCGCAACAGTTAAACGAACTTAAGCAACAAGATAAAGCCAGCCTGACAAAACTAGGCCGCCAGTCAGGCTCAGCAGCACAGATAATCGATGCTTTATTTGAGCAACCCATCGTCAATATAAATAAACTCATCGAACTAACCGGGTTAACAGCGGCAACACTGGGGAAAGTGCTGGAAGCTTTAGAAAAACAACTCGGCATAGTCAAAGAAATTACCGGTCAAAAGCGTAATCGTGTTTACGCTTACAGTGCTTATATAGAAATTTTAAATCAGGAATAATTCAGGAATCGATCGTGAAAAATAACAACATAGTACAAAAACTCTGGAACCTGTGCGACGTACTACGCGACGACGGCATCAACTACAGCGATTACGTTACCGAGTTAGTGCTACTGCTATTTATAAAAATGGTACACGAAAATACCGAAGCCGGTCTACTCACCAAACATCCATTGCCGGAAGGCTGTCGCTGGACAGATCTTAACGACAAAGATGGCCTGGTATTATTAGATGAATACAAAAGAATACTATTCATCCTTTC
>CAZMLD010000259.1:0-3682 GCA_964566975.1 uncultured Thiotrichaceae bacterium
AGCGGTTTTTCACTATACCGGTCCAGGTTTTTTTTGCTTGCAAGGTCTCCCATAGATCCTGAAATGCGGCTGATGGCATATCAGGGTGACGTACAATATTGTGGCTCTGCCCTATCAGATCAGATTCACTGAAACCACTAATTTCAATAAATTTTTTGTTGCAATAGGTAATAAGCCCTTTGAGGTTAGTTTTTGAGACTAGCACAGC
The DNA here is from genome assembly GCA_964566975.1 of uncultured Thiotrichaceae bacterium. Lineage (GTDB taxonomy): Bacteria > Pseudomonadota > Gammaproteobacteria > SZUA-229 > SZUA-229. Next base: position 209 of record CAZMLD010000259.1, read on the forward strand.
TCCATCTGACATCTCGATTTCATTATTTGTTACGGGCATATTATTTTTCATTTTTGCTACCTGTTTATGCTGACAAATATTAGCTGCTGGCTCATAACCTGGTTGAGGAGCTGATTCTACAACCCAAGTTACGCTCTATACTCCATATATCATCGGCCAGAGTTTTTAACTCTTTAGTTACATTTTTTATTTAATACTTGGATTAAGCAAGCTAATTATCTTCAAATATCGTGCATCTGTTCCTACCATTATTCTTGCTTTGATAGAGCGCTTTATCTGCTTTCTCAAGAATCGTATCAACATTATCACCACGGCGAAACTCAGCAATTCCTACAGATGAAGTAATCTCGCAGCGCTTTCCTTCATAATGAAAGTTGCACTCTTCCAGTGTTATGCGTAATTTGTCATTTAAAGCCATTGCTTTAGCAAGTGAAGTATCTGTCATAATTAAAGCAAATTCTTCGCCACCTATTCGTGCAAACAGGTCTGTTTTCCGCGTTTTTTTCTGAATTATATCTGCAAATACTTTCAGTATACGATCACCAACAGCATGCCCAAATTTGTCATTAATCAGTTTAAAACGATCTATGTCCCAAAGAGCAAGACATAAAGGTGAGTGAGTGCGTTTCCAGCGGTTAATTTCAACGAGAATTCTTTCATCATAAGCGAGTCTGTTACCTATACCTGTCAACGGATCACGTAAAAGCTGTATCTTACTCTCATGTAATTGCGCCTGTAACTCAGCAGACTCTTTTTGAGAACTAGATATTTCATTTATCATTTTTGAATATGTTTGTAAGGAGATGTCGTGCTTTATTTTCTCTGCATGCTTATAATCTATAACATGCTTTCTGATTTCTTTCAGATTAATTGCGACATCGCGCTTAAGGGCTGTTAAGTCTGTTGAGCTTGTTATGGTCGTTTCTATACTTGACACCCCTTGTTCTACTGAGTCCGTTAATGCTAATGATAAAGTCGTTGTTTCTTCAGTGCCTTTATACGCTTTATGCATAAATGATTCTATATCTGTCAGCTGTGAGCTCATTTTAATTAAATATGCCTCTAGAGACTCTTTCTCCGACTGTACGGAACTAATACTTTTATTAACCAGTTGAACTAATGCGTCCACAATATCTTTCCAGTTTTTTTTACCCGCTCCATTAAGCGTTTTTATAACTTTAAATTTACCTTGTTTTGCTGCTGCTGGCACTATCATCTGATTAACAAGTTCATTGAGAATAAGATTTATATCACCCTCATCACTGGTATCATCACCACTTTTTTTGTTATTATTCTTTTCAGTATAAACATACTTTGCGAGCTCAATGGCTAAGTCCTGCATGATTTCTGAGTCGTCTAAAACACCCCGTGAAAAAGTAAAACCAGTGCTCTCAGAAATATCATTAATAAATAAATTTATGCTATCACTGTATTGTTGGTTACTACTTGAAAGTGCTTTTAATGATTTTAATAGCTCTGCTGAGATTTCAGCATCTGGTTGCTCATTAGCAACCAGTTCTTTTATTATTTTAATAACCTCAGTTGATAAGGTTGAGTCATCTGAGTTCTCAAGAACTTTATTAAAATAGGTGTACAGTGCTGTTTTTTCAGTTTTATAAATACGAAAATCAGCATGATTAATGAGTAAAAATAAAGCATCCAAGTGCTTATTTAGTATTTCTATATCAATATCATCAGTAACGGAATCTTTAATGTCAAATAGGACGTTGTTCACCTGGTTATTGTCACTGCGCGATGCCAATGATAGTCGAATAACAGCCTTCTTCAATACCTGTTGCATATCCATCAAGCGGGCCTGTTTGTCATTTAACAAGCGCACAGATTTTTGATATATTTTTTTTATTTCACTTTCAGGTGATGCTTTCATGCTAACCTCTCTGTAAAGCGACTGTCACACAGACTTTATTGCCCTTACCTTGGTATTCAACATTTTTAAAGCTAATTGAATTGGCAAGTGCAATACCACGGCCATGACTGTCAAATGCACGATCAGGACTGATTTTCATAAATTCTCCCCAGTTAAACCCATCGCCTTGATCGATAATAACGAACGATATTTCATCGGCATCACGTGAAAACTCAACAGTCACATATTTATCTTTATGGGTTTCGGAAGCCAGCCTTTTTACTACTTCACTCTCCCATCCGCCGCCTGCATTCAATATAGATTTTTCTTTATAAGTGATACCCAGATTCCCATGCTCAACGGCATTAATGATTAGCTCTGTCAAACCTAACACGACTCGCTCTGGATCAGGGCAGGCATTTGCTAATAATGTTGCAAGACTCCTACCCTCATTTAACGACTTGAAATTAAATACACCTTTATCCATCATTTTTAGTGTTTGTGCGGATGTTTTCAGGCTTTTCTGTATTTGTAAATAATGCTGATAGTCACGTATTGCAGTTTTTACGATTGCAACCAGGGTAGCCTGGTCGTATGGCTTAGACAGGTAATAATATGCCCCTGCATTTAAACCTTCCAGCATGTTTGTTTTTCCAGTACTAGCGGTTTGCATAATTACTGGCAGGCGATGTATCTGTTCATCATTTTTAATACGTGTGAGAACTTCTATACCATCCATTCCTGGCATCATTCTGTCGAGTAGGATAGCGCTAAATTTTTCTGGGTACTCCTGTAAAACGACTAATGCAGATTCACCAGTTTCTACACACACAACCTCTATGTCGAACTCATTTAAATAATCGCTGATAAGCTCGAGGTTAAATATTTCATCATCGACGACAAGGACAGTGAATTTAGCGACAGTCATAACAATATTTCAACACTGCAGGGATTACTCTGTGGTATTTGTCGCTGATTACGATGTATATAATAAATCATAATATTTTCCGAGTATTTCCTGTTACAAAATAAATAGGAATTGCTCTAACCCATTGTGTAGCAAAAACCACCATTTTAACTCTCATCAACATTTATATTATTGGTAACACGAGGTTCGCTTACCAGGTCTGATTTATTTGATTCTGTCATGTTTTCTAAGCATGGAATGCAGGCAAGTGTGACATCATCATTTGGTTCAATATCGCCACAAAATTTATTAAACTCAGCAACAATTATTGAAAATACAGATTTTTGTTTGCGGTTATTTTCCAGACATTTATCCAGATTATGGTAACCGTACATAGTGCCAGTATCATTTTCGGCATCAGTTAAGCCATCAGTGAAAATAATAAACTGATCATCTTCACTTATAGCTATAGTCTCAAACTTAAAATTCTTTCTTGTCGCTATGTCTATGCCTAGCGGTATATGGCTAGATTTTATTTTATTACTTATTTCACCATTCTGACTGTTTCTTAGGTATGTTTTTGGCATGCCTCCGTTCCACACACTGGCATATTTAAACCCCGTGTGCATTTTTAGTACTGTGCATGCCATAAACATATTTATTGGCAATAAGCTCTGCAATTTGTTGTTAATGCTAGTCA
>CAZMLD010000260.1:0-3677 GCA_964566975.1 uncultured Thiotrichaceae bacterium
AAATACGCAGTTTATGTCTTCACGAATACTGATGGGGTTTTCCTCAAAAAACGGTTTAAATTTTTTTACTTGTATGTTGCACAAGCAGTTTTTACTCTATTTTCTCTCAGCCAGCTTATTTTCTGCCACCACATAGCGCAACAGGCTGCGGCTACAATATTATATGAAATCCACGCTAATGTTATACCCTGAAAATTTACGGAGATTCAATACGCCACTATCGAGCAGCAGATACTGACCTTTTATACCTTGTAAGACACCCTCAATGTCGGGCTGTTTATCAAAGTTAAGTGACTTTATTTTTTCAGGGTAGGTTAACACTGGGTAGTTAATTTCAACAACATCTTCGTCAACGGTCTGTATGGCAGTTTCGCCCTGCTCACTTTTGATTCTGGCTATTTCATTTGAGCATTTATCCAGCAATTCATCACGCACGGTTTTTAAATCCAGCGCTGGCGCATCTGCTTTTAGCATTTTTCGCCAGTCTGTGCGATCAGATACGTGCTGCTTTAAAACCACCTCTAACAAACCTGATTGTAACCGAGTTGCGACCTTGAAGACGGGCAAGGCTTGAGCTGCACCCTGATCTATCCAGCGGGTGGGTATCTGTGTGCCGCGAGTGATGCCCACTTTAATACCGGATGAATTCGCCAGGTAGACATAATGCGGCATAAAACAATGCGCTTGCCCCCATTCCGGCTGTCGACAGGTGCCGGCAGCGTAATGGCAGGTTTCTGGCTTCATGATACACATATCGCACGAGGCCAAACGCCGAAAGCAGGGATAGCAGTGTCCCTGAGCAAAGCTTTTGTTGGTTTTCCGGCCGCAGGCAACACAGTGAATTTCACCCTGGTAGCTTAGTTTTATGACTTCACCGATGTGCGGGTTCATGGCTAACAGACCCGCACCAATCGGGAGTTGATACTGTACTGGCTGGCTGTTGGTAGAATCACCTAGCACGGCTTGCATTTTCAATATATTTCCAATCATTTTTTATCTTTATCACGCTCTAAATAAATGCATCAATTTTCTCAACCGCCTGTTCAAGCAGTTTAATCGGTTGTGTGTAGGCAAAACGGCAATGCTTGCTTGCCTGATAATCACCAAAATCCAGCCCTGGTGTTAAGGCTACGCCCTGCTCTTTTAGCAAACGCTGTACCCAGCTAAGGCTGTCATCAGTAAATTTTTCACAGTTTGCGTAGAGGTAAAACGCACCCTGCGGCGTTACCGGTATATCAAAACCCAGTTGCTTTAAAGCAGGCAATAAAAAATCACGCCGCTGTTTAAATTCATCTCTACGCGCATCCAGTTCATTTTGTGTTTCCTGCTTTAGCGCCGTCAGTGCAGCATATTGCGACATGGTTGTGGGCGCTAAAAATATATTCTGTGCAATGCGGTCAATGGCATCAACATAAAATTCTGGCACCACCATCCAGCCCAGCCGCCAACCTGTCATGCCAAAATATTTTGAAAAGCTATTTATCACAAAACACGTATTCGAGGTACTCAGCGCAGTGCGGTCAACAGTATCGTAAACCAGTCCCTGATAGATTTCATCGACGATTAAATGCCCTTTTTTCTGTGCGACAAGCTGGCAGAGGCCGTTTAGCTGCGCTGTCGGCAGCAAGCTACCTGTAGGATTCGATGGTGTTGCCACCATCACCGCTCTGGTTTTATCGTTCCAGTGTTTTTCTATCGCTGATGCATCTAGCTGATATGCATTTTTTGCGCTAACGGGAATAGCGATAGTTTCAATACCAAGCACCTGAGCGATGTTTTTATTACAGGGATAGCCAGGATCGGGCAGCAATACATTCTCACCCACGTCCAGCAAACAGGCGAGTGCCAGCTGTATTGCACCAGAAGCTCCTGGTGTTACAATAATGCGCCGAGGACTGATATTAAGAGAGAATTTTCTCTCATAATATTCAGCAATAGCAAGGCGTAATTCGGGCAGACCTAATGCGGGTGTATAATGTGTTTTAGACTGCTTTAAAGCATCAATGCCGGCATGAGTAATGCACTCTGCGGTAGCAAAATCAGGCTCACCAACTTCCAGGTGGTAAATTGTTTTACCCTGCTGAGCTAATGCTTTTGCCTGAGCAAGAATATCCATGACATAAAATGGGCTAAGGTTTTTTGCTCGAGTTGATAATGCCATAAAACCAGTAGAGCCTTTTCTCTATTAAATCAGCGCGTCTTAAAATAGATGACCTGACAACACCTAAACTCTGTATTTTACACTGAGACACACCGTTATGATTAATTATATCAAACCACACTGTTTGTTTGCCCTGCTCATGTTTAGCAGCTATACCGTTTATGCTTTGCCACAACAGGCTCTAGTGCCCGGCGGCATTGCCCTGCTGGAACTCACCGACCACAAACCTGACAGTAAAGTTTTCTTTAACAACCAGCGTATTGCAGTATTTCCCTATAACAATACCTGGATGGCGATGGCAGGGATTGGCCTGACAACCAAACCTGGTGACTATGCGTTTTTAATCAAGCACGCAAACGGATTTCGTGTAAACAGCACAGTCACCGTTGAATATAAAAAATATGCTGAGCAGCACATCACCATTAAAAACAAACGTAAGGTCAACCCAAATAAAGCAGACAGTAAACGCATTGCGGCTGAGAGCATACGTAAAAAACAGGCAAAAACGCAATTTAGTGAAAGCACGCCTAATGTGTCGTTTATTTGGCCAGTCACTGGGCGCATCAGTGGCATCTTCGGCCTACGTCGATTTTTTAATGAACAGGAGCGCCGCCCTCATCGCGGGCTGGATATCGCGGCGAAAGAAGGCACGCCGATACAGGCCGTTGCCGATGGCATCGTCATTGATGCGGGCGACTTCTTTTTTAGTGGCAATATGATTTACCTTGACCATGGCCAAGGCATAATTAGCCTGTACGCGCACTTGAGCGCGATTTCTGTCAATCCTGGCGACACCGTTAAACAAGGTGACATTATTGGAAAAGTAGGGCAAACGGGTCGAGCAACCGGCCCGCACCTGCATTTTGCCGTTTTTGCTAATGGCACACTTATTGACCCTGTTTTCATGTTACCGCCTGATGGCAACACCTATTCAGAGAAAATAACAGAGAAATCCGCACAAAATTAATAAAAAACCTTGCGCTTCATGTCAAAACAACGATAATTGCGCATCTTTAAAAAAAGCCAGTCTTTGAAGCAACGAATGTCGTCGCTAATCTGGCTTTTCACATTCATTTAACAATAGATTATTCAAATATGGCTAAAGAAGAAGCAATTCAGATGGAAGGCGTGGTGAAAGAAACATTGCCAAATACGATGTTCCGAGTAGAACTGGAAAACGGTCACACCATCATCGCTCACATTTCTGGAAAAATGCGTAAGCATTACATTCGCATTATGACTGGTGATGCAGTAACGGTTGAACTCACGCCTTACGATTTGGAGAAAGGCCGCATTATCTACCGCGCTAAATAGTCGCAAAAAGCATCATTTCAACACCCCGCCCTCAACACCAGTAAACCAAATACAGTAAAGCAGATTTTTACTGCTTATTTCTGTTGTCCGTTGATGTCAAAACGGCTGGCGTCGATGCTTGGTTTCTTTAAGAATGAATACTCCACCGCTCAAAGCCGGTGGTTTCAGGTTACGGCTAAAAGCCGGTCATTTCGCCTAAAGG
>CAZMLD010000261.1:0-1720 GCA_964566975.1 uncultured Thiotrichaceae bacterium
GAAGGTGATGCTGTCGCGACAGATATTTATGCAACATCGTTTAGCCAAGATCGTGACTTTTATAACTTCAGTCGCCGCTTAACGGCTTACACCAGAACCTTTTCCAATGCTAGCGATATTATCTTGCTGCAACCCGATTCAGAATTCTTTCGCTACTTTAAAGATCAATCGGGTTTCGTGAGAAACTAACGCCAATGTGGGACAGTATTATTCTGGCGCTGGCACTGGTGCTGGTGATAGAAGGAATACTGCCCTTTTTAAGCCCTAAACGCTGGCGCGATGCCATGTCACAGGCGGTGCAATTACCCGATAAGGTTTTGCGTGGCTTTGGCTTGGTCAGCATGATGGCAGGGGTGATTATTCTTTACTTTGTTCAATCATAAGCAGCAAGGTAAGCTGAACTTGGCTGCGACATTGGAAAGGGATGACTTTACATGGTAATGCCACTTCAACGATGAACGGGTGTCGCTAGCGTTATTCTGAGCGGCTAGCGTATTTCTATTGCTCACGAATCGTGCATGCATTTATATGAAAACAAAACAACACTGGATTTTGCCAGAAGGCATTGACGAAGTTTTGCCTGAGCAGGCGGCTCGGTTTGAAGCTATGCAGCGGTTGCTGCTAGACCAATATGCCACCTGGGGTTATGAAAGGGTAAAGCCACCGACCATTGATTTTATTGAATCATTGCTCACTGGTACCGGCCATGACCTCGATCTGCAAACCTTTAAACTGGTCGATCAGCTATCGGGTCGAACCTTAGGTTTGCGTGCAGATATGACACCACAGGTTGCTCGCATTGATGCTCATCAGCTGCAACGTGATGTGCCAACACGGCTGTGTTATATCGGTACTGTATTACGCACCCGCCCTGAATCTATCGGTGATAGTCGCAGTCCGTTACAGCTGGGTGCCGAATTATATGGCCATGCAGGTGTAGAGTCTGAAGTTGAAATAATCGGACTCATGTTGCAAACCTTCGCCGCTTTGGAAATCACAGAAATCCATCTGGATCTGGGCAATGTTGATATCTATCGCGGTCTTGCCAAACAGGCGGCTTTATCGACAGAGGTTGAAAGCCAGCTGTTTGATATGTTGCAGCGTAAAGCGGTCACCGAAATTAATAGCTTGTTAGCTTCGTTAGACATCGACAGTAAAATGAAAGCCATGCTGGCTGGTCTGTCATCACTTAATGGTGATATCAGTGTGCTGTCAAAAGCCAGAGCGCTGCTATGTGACGCGAATGACTCAGTGAAACAGGCGATTGACTATCTGGAAAAAACAGCAGAATTAATGTCGCAACGTTTTGTCAGCCCATTACTGGACAACCAATTATTAGACACCAAGGTTCATTTTGATTTATCCGAATTACATGGTTATCACTATAAAACGGGTGTGGTGTTTGCCGCTTTTGTACCTCAGCTAGGGCAGGCGATTGCGCGTGGTGGTCGTTATGATGATATTGGTCAGGTTTTTGGTCGTGCCAGAGCAGCGGTAGGGTTTAGCACGGATCTAAAAGTTTTAAATCGGCTATCAAACAAACAGTTTGATGTACCCATCAAAATATTTGCGCCAATCGGCAGCGATCAAACTTATATTGCCGCATTACGTGCCGCAGGCAGTTGCGTGATTGAACAGTTGCCGGGGCAAAGCACGACAACAACCGAGGCGGACGCAAAAGCAATGGGTTGCAGTATGACACTTTGCTTTGTCGATGGTA
>CAZMLD010000261.1:1820-3675 GCA_964566975.1 uncultured Thiotrichaceae bacterium
TTTTTTCCTGTGTGAGGAAAAAAATTCAATTATTTATAAATGTCAGGTTTAATTATGTCAGAGAATGCCACTTCAAGAAATGCAGCTTCACGCAATGCTGCTTCAAGAAATGTAGTTGTGCTAGGAAGCCAATGGGGTGATGAGGGCAAAGGTAAAATAGTCGATTTATTAACCAAGCGTGCTGCCGCAGTAGTTCGTTTTCAGGGTGGTCATAACGCCGGCCATACTCTGGTAATCGGTGATGAAAAAACAGTCTTGCATTTAATTCCTTCTGGCATACTGCGTGACAATGTGATGTGTTTAATCGGTAACGGTGTGGTGTTATCACCCGATGCCTTGTTTAAAGAGCTGGGCGAACTGGAACAGCGTGGCATTCCTGCCAGCGAACGTATCGGCATTTCCGAAGCCTGTCCATTAATCTTGCCCTATCATATCGCTTTAGACCAAGCGCGTGAAATTGCCAGAGGCAAAGCCGCTATCGGTACTACTGGGCGTGGTATTGGGCCTTGTTACGAAGACAAAGTATCGCGCCGTGGCATTCGGCTTGCTGACCTAAAAGATGTGGAAAGTTTTAAAGAAAAACTGGCTGGGGTGATGGAATACCACAACTTCACCTTAAAAAACTATTTCAAACAGGATGAAGTGGATTACCAGAGCGTGCTTGACCAGGTGCTTGGCTACCGCGAAAAATTGCTGTCGCTGATTGCCGATGTGCCGGGCATGATTCATGATTTTCGTCAACAGGGCAAGAACATCATGTTCGAAGGTGCTCAGGGTACTTTACTCGACATCGACCAGGGAACCTATCCCTTTGTTACCTCATCCAACACCACCGCAGGCGGTGCTTGTACCGGTAGTGGCATCGGCCCGAAAGACCTGGACTATATTTTAGGCATCACCAAAGCTTATACCACACGAGTTGGTGCAGGCCCGTTTCCCACTGAGTTGTTTGATACTGACAAACATGACCCCGAAGTCGGACAGCATCTGGCAACGGTCGGGCGTGAAGTCGGCGCAACCACTGGGCGTGACCGACGCTGTGGCTGGTTTGATGCCGTTGCCCTGCGCCGCGCCGCGCAGATTAATAGCCTGACGGGTTTATGCATCACCAAACTGGACGTGCTTGATGGCCTGGAAAGCATCAAGATATGTAACAGCTATAATTACCAGGGTGAGAGCCTACACATGCCACCTTTAGGTGCCGATGCTATTGAGCTGTGTGAACCGGTGTATGAATCCATGCCGGGCTGGTCAGAATCAACGGTCGGGGCTAAGTCGCTGGATGAACTGCCAGAAAACGCCAGAAACTACCTGAAACGCTTGGAAGAAATAGTTGCTGTGCCTGTGGATATTGTCTCAACCGGCCCTGAAAGAGATGAAACCATTATTTTGAAGCACCCGTTTGGTTAATCAATGTTTTGCGTTTCCCCCCCTGTAAAGCAACGTGGGCAACAGAACGTTTGACATAACGCAACACGTTTTTTGTGCTCGCAGTTAATTGGCTTGTTAAGTCTTTATACATAGTTGCTACGATAAGGTAAAACATGTAAATCAGACTTGTTTTGACGAAATTGCCAAAGGTCGTAGGCATTTTGAAGGCGAAGCCAATGGTCGGCAGAGGGTTTTTTAAATACCAGTTCCAAACGTAGCGCCATCTCTGGTGTTATTGCACCTCTACCATTTAAAACTTTAGAAAGTGTTTTACGACTTACATTTAAATGCTCTGATGCATCTGTAATAGTGAGTTCTAAAGGGTTAATTACTAACTCTTTTAGAATTTCACCTGGATGTGCGGGGTTATGCATGCTCATTAGTGATAATCCTCATAATTAACGATTTCAGCATCTCGACCTAT
>CAZMLD010000262.1:0-3652 GCA_964566975.1 uncultured Thiotrichaceae bacterium
CTGTTTATGGTTGTGGGTAAAAAAATCGAAGAACTTATCGCGCGTATTACACAAAAAGCACGGGCAGCTGGCATTCACTTAATTCTTGCCACGCAACGCCCATCAGTTGATGTGGTCACCGGGTTAATTAAGTCGAATATACCAACAAGAATTGCATTTCAGGTATCCTCGCGTGTTGACTCACGCACTATTCTCGACCAGATGGGTGCTGAAAACCTGCTGGGGCACGGAGACATGTTATATATGGAAGCTGGCTCAAGTATGCCCATGCGTATTCACGGTGCGTTTGTTGATGATCATGAAGTTCACAAGGTGGTGGCCTTCCTCAAACAACAAAATGAACCGGACTATATCGAAGAAATTTTACAGGAAAATTCGACCGTCTTACCAGGAGAAAAACCAGTAGGAAGTAACGGCAGTGATGTTGACGCATTATATGATGAAGCCGTTGCCATTGTTACGCAAACCCGAAAGGCATCCATTTCTTATGTGCAACGCCGTTTAAGAATAGGTTATAACCGAGCCGCTGGCATCATTGAAGAAATGGAGTCGGCGGGTGTGGTCACTGCCATGCAATCTAATGGCTCACGTGAAGTACTGGCACCGCCTCCGCCTGAATGACAGAGAAAAAATAAAAATGAAAACGAGCTATCTATTCATTGCTACAATATTCTTGGCGCTATCTTCATCCATGGTTTTCGCCGAAGATAAAAACCAGACAGCAGGCGAACGTTATCTTAAAAAGTTCCTGGAACAAACACAAACACTGACAGCAAGTTTTCAGCAAACTCTGCGTACCCATGAAGGTGAAGTGTTGCAACAAACAGCAGGCCAGTTTTATCTTAAACGGCCAGGTAAGTTTCGTTGGAACTACCAGACACCATTCGAACAAATCATTGTATCCAATGGTGAGCGGATATGGATTTACGATGTCGAACTGGCACAGGTCACCGTGCAAAAACATAATCCAGCGCTGGCATCGTCACCGATGGTATTGTTGCAGGATAGTACAAAGCTGTATCAAAATTTCAATGTTATACCGTTGGATGAGCATAATGGTATCTATCGTTTAAAATTGGAAAGCAAAGCTGGTGAATATACCATTTCACCTGATTTCACGAAAATTATTGTTGGTGTTGATACCCAGGGTTTACGTTTTATGCAGCTTCATGACCAGTTTGAACAGGTCACAGATATTGTTTTTTCTGATAGAGCAACAAACAATAGTTTGGCCAAAGAACTGTTTGAATTTAAGGCACCCGAAGGGGTTGACGTATTTGGTGGCTAAGCTGGACGCTGATATTTTCTCAAAAGATAAAACACAAACCTATCAGCCACTTGCCGATAGAATGCGCCCGCAGGTGTTAGATGATTTTATCGGTCAGCAACACATAACAGGCGCTGGCAAAACCCTGAGCCAGGCGATTCAAAATCAAAACCTGCATTCAATGGTATTTTGGGGGCCGCCCGGCACTGGAAAAACGACACTGGCGAGAATCATTGCTAATTCAGTACAGGCACATTTTATTAATCTGTCCGCGGTTCTCTCGGGTATTAAAGATATACGTGAAGCCATTGTGCAAGCCAAGCACTGGCAGGGGCAGGGTGAAAAGACGATCTTGTTTGTTGATGAAGTACATCGCTTTAATAAATCACAACAAGATGCCTTTTTACCTTATGTCGAAGATGGCACCGTTTATTTTATTGGCGCGACGACCGAAAACCCATCGTTCGAATTAAACAATGCGCTTTTGTCACGCGTTAAAACCTACGTTTTAAAATCACTTTCTGTTGATGATTTAAAACAGGTTGTACACACCGCGTTAAGTAATGATGCACAGCTAAAACAAAAGAATGTAAAAGTTGATGAAACCTCATTAGTTATGCTCACCCAGGCAGCAGACGGTGATGCACGTCGAGTACTAAACTTCCTTGAGATTGCCTGCGATCTTGCTGAGCCTGTAACTGCATCTGCATCGGATGCCTCCATACCCTGTTTTATCAGTCAAGAAATAATCGAAGATGTAACCTCGCAAAGCTTGCGCCGTTTTGATAAAGGAGGGGATCTCTTTTATGAACAAATTTCAGCTTTACATAAGTCGGTACGTGGCAGTAACCCCGATGCTGCGCTGTACTGGTTTGCCAGAATGATAGATGGCGGCTGTGATGCCATATATATCGCTCGTCGTGTTATCCGCATGGCATCAGAAGACATTGGCAATGCTGACCCCCGTGCTCTACAGTTAGCGCTTGCTGCATGGCAAACGTACGAACGCCTGGGTAGTCCAGAAGGCGAATTGGCGATAGCGCAGGCGATTGTATATCTGACCAGCACAGCAAAAAGTAACGCGGTGTATGTTGCATATAAAGCAGCCATGAAAGATGCAAAAAACTCTGCATCTCTGGATGTGCCAGAACACTTGAGAAATGCACCTACCCAGTTTATGAAAGACATGGATTATGGAAAAAATTACCGTTACGCACATGATGAAGATGATGCTTTTGCCGTAGGCGAAACTTATTTTCCTGATGCGCTAGGCGAAAAACTGTACTACCACCCTGTCGAACGCGGTCTTGAAGTGAAAATTAAAGAAAAGCTTGGTCGTTTAAGAGAATCGAATCGGCATAGTAGAAGTCAACAAAAAAAATAGGCATGCGGCATTCTTTTATTATGCTGATCATCAGTGTTATTTTATTACAGCTTGAATTCAAGCTGTTAAAAGAATCAAAATGACACGGTCATCAAATTTTCAGCAGGGTGTTGCCATGTTGAATTACACATATAGTTTATTCTTGGCTATACTAAAATTATTAACCCTTGAATTTAACACCTTACGGATCCTCTTAAGAAATCATAAATCGACATATTGCACTTAAACCTCTTGTTTGCGCGTTGTAAAACTTCGCAATAGCCTTGCTTATTGCCTACAGATGTAGGTTAAGGGTGTGAGCAGGAGCGGAAGCTTTACGCGCGTTTTACGCCATGAGTTAAGAATGTTTTAATCACAATCTGTTCGACCTAGGAGCTTGTCCGAGAATGGAAAACCTACTTCAAAACCGACATTTTTGTCCATTTTTCCGAACATTTTCGTTAAATAGCGGTGCTATTCGCCTCAAATGTTCGAAAAACTGGACTAAAAATCTCGATTTTTCGCTACGGTTTCCATTCTCGGATAAGCTCCTAGGATTTTTCAAAGGCTCTTTATCTGATGAGAAATAATGAAGATACGAAATCATGAACGATCAACAGCAGACGGATATGCTATACAAATTTTGGTTATTAATGGACAAGACCAGAAACCTCACTCTCAGTCTTCATTATCGATAGAAAATATCAGCAGAGGAGGCTTTCGCTTTATATCGAACAATCAATTTGAACTAGAAGACCGAGTTCACGTTAGCTTGCATTTTCCTGATGGTCACACACAGGAAGTCATCGGTCGTATTTGTTACAAAGACGAGCTGGCAGGAAATCGAATGGCTTATGGTTATAGCATTCTTGATGGTTTCTACTCGCTTTAATGCGCGCTGTTTGATTCTGTTATTTGGGTCTATGCCATATTGAGTGAATCTTTATTGTGACCCAGAAATAGCAAAGTTACTTACCCCGTCATTCCTGCATGTTTTTAGCAGGAATCTACTCATCAGACAA
>CAZMLD010000263.1:0-3646 GCA_964566975.1 uncultured Thiotrichaceae bacterium
CTGGCGGCAATAGCAAGTAGGAACCACCTGATTCCATCTCGAACTCAGAAGTGAAACTACTTAGCGCCGATGGTAGTGTGGGGTCTCCCCATGTGAGAGTAGGACACCGCCAGGCTTTAATACCAAATACCCGATCAGCAATGATCGGGTATTTTTTTGTCTGTAATAAGTTGATAATATATCAACTTTACTGCTAATCACAACTTCATGACACAGCCTCTTCTGGTAATATGTCAGCATGATTACCTATCCAGATATCGACCCTGTCGCGCTTTCCATCGGTTCACTAAAAATACATTGGTACGGCTTAATGTATCTTATTGGTTTTGTTGGTGCTTGGTTTTATGGCATGCAGCGTGCTAAACGAGCTGATGTTAACTGGACAAAAAAGCAGGTGGAAGATGTAATCTTCTATGGTGCGATTGGCGTTATTGTCGGTGCTCGTCTTGGTTATACCCTGTTTTATAGCTTCAGTGCGTTTATTGACAACCCCATTTCAATCTTTTACATCTGGCAAGGTGGTATGTCATTTCATGGTGGCATGCTGGGTGTGTTTACAGCACTGTTTGTCTTTGCACATAAAAACGGCATGACATTTTTTCAGGTATCTGATTTTATTGCACCTTGGGTACCGATTGGTTTAGGAGCAGGTCGCATTGGTAACTTTATTAATGTCGAATTATGGGGGCGCCCGATGGATACCATCATGCCGTGGGCATTTGATTACGGAGACCATATCGCTCGACACCCTTCATCGTTATACCAGGCGTTAACAGAAGGACTATTGTTATTCTTAATATTATGGTGGTATTCGTCAAAACCACGGCCACTAATGGCTGTATCTGCGCTGTTTATGTTTACTTATGGTAGTTTTCGTTTTATTACCGAATTCTTCAGAACCCCAGATTCACATTTAGGGTTTATCGCTTTTGATTGGCTAACGATGGGGCAGATGTTATCGCTGCCGATGATCGTATTTGGTGCTGTTGTATTCTGGTTGGCGCATAAAAAAGTCTCGTCAGAAAACAGTCATAAGTAACACCGTGTACTGTCATGTTTTTTTACATGTTTTTCCATGAATGCTGCTATTTCCCTGATTAATGTAAAATTCTTTTACAAAGTTCGCTGCTGTAATACTCAATAATTATATTATGGCATTAAATTCATAGGCTTGTATTTCTGGTTTGTTTCTTGCTTTATTAAAGTAATTACAAGATGGTTGTTTATCTTCTGGTAATTAGGCAATAAAGGTAGAGGAATAAAAAATGAATATAAAACAGCTCCCGCTTGCAGTCATGGCCTTTGCTTTATATTTCTGCCAGTCTGCGATAGCTGCAAATATAACCAATGTATGGTCTGTCAGTAGCACAACAAAACTAAACTGTAGTACTGGTGCGCATGGTTTATGGACTAACAGTTTGAATCCAGGTACTGGAGCCTGTAATGATTTTTTTGACCTTGATGGTGACATCAGTACACTAACTGAATTTGATAATAATACTGCGGTACTTGAAGCGACAGCGGTAAATCCAGCTGGCATTATTGCTAATATTAATATTGAATTTGGTACTTTTACCACATCGCACACAGCGGTAAAAACAGGTGGTGGGGAACAGTTACCCTCCTGGTACTACTATGAAAGTATTGTTTCGGGACTGATTTCAATTGAGTCCACTGATTACGACATTACCTTACATGGCTCTGATTTTGTTTTACAGATTGGGCATGGCGCCAATGACAAGACCAGTGTCTTTGGTGGCTCAGTCTGGTTAGATGCCAACGGTGGCTCATATACAGGAGGGCACTGGGACATCAATATGCAGCTGAGCCCTGTTCCTGTACCTGCAGCAGTCTGGCTGTTTGCGTCTGGACTGTTTGCTATAATTGCTGTCGCTAGACGTAAAACATAAGCTATATTGGCACTAATAAAAAAAGTGGCTGGGGCTGCTTTTTTTATGGTTGTGATCTGGAATTTGTCCTAAAGGTGTTGAAAAGTGGTATATTCTCATAATTGCTATGAGGGTAAATAATGCAGCAATATCATGACCTAATGCGTCACGTTCGAGATAACGGCACAAAAAAAGAAGACCGAACCGGAACGGGCACAGTATCCGTTTTTGGCTACCAGATGCGTTTTGATTTGTCGGCAGGTTTTCCATTAGTGACAACCAAAAAATGCCATTTAAAATCGATTGTCCATGAATTACTCTGGTTTCTTAGCGGTGATACCAACATTAAGTACTTGCAGGATAATGGTGTCCGTATCTGGAATGAATGGGCTGACAATGAAGGTGACTTGGGACCTGTTTATGGTTATCAGTGGCGCTCGTGGCCGACTGCTAGAGGACAGCATATCGATCAGATCAGTCAGGTCATTGAGCAAATAAAAAACACACCTGACTCACGAAGAATTATCGTTAATGCCTGGAATGTTGGTGAGATAGAGAATATGGCATTACCACCCTGCCACATGATGTTTCAGTTTTACGTGGCTGATGGTAGGCTTTCATGTCAGTTATATCAACGCAGTGCAGATATTTTTCTGGGTGTGCCTTTTAATATTGCGTCCTATGCGCTACTGACAATGATGGTCGCACAAGTTTGTGAGCTACAGCTAGGTGACTTTGTTCACACTCTTGGTGATGCACACCTGTATGCTAATCATCTAGAACAGGCGAATGAGCAATTGAGTCGCAAACCCTTTCCTCTGCCAGTGATGAAAATAAATCCAGATATTAAATCCATTTTTGACTTTAAATTTGAAGACTTTGAACTGCTGGGCTACGAATCACACCCGCATATAAAAGCCAGTGTCGCTATTTGATATACGGTTACGGCATGAACAGGAAAAATATAAGTACACGGCTCTAAAGTTAATAGCGGGTATGCAAAGAATATAAATACTGCTTTTGTTGCTTTCATATGCATGCACGGTAAAGCGGCAGTATGGCAGCGTACTTTTTCGACAATAAAATAATTCAGCAAAACATTTACTCAAAAAATTCAAAATGAAACTATCTATCATCGCAGCGATGGATCGCAATCGCCTGATTGGCAATAAAAATCAGCTGCCTTGGCATTTGCCTGCTGATTTTGCACATTTTAAAGCAGTGACTATGGGTAAACCTGTCGTTATGGGTCGTAAAACCTTTGACTCCATCGGAAAACCATTGCCGGGTCGAACCAATATTATTTTAACTCGTAATTCAGATCTGCGTTATGCGGGCGCAATTTGTGTCAACAGCTATGACGCAGCAGTGGCCGCAGTGCCAACTGCTCAGGAAATAATGCTAATCGGCGGCAGTGCCATTTATAAGATGCTATTACCGCAGGTAAGTCGAATGTATCTGACCTATGTTGATGCTGAGTTTACAGGAGATGCATGGTTTCCAGATATTAATGAAGATTGCTGGGTAGAGACAGAGTCAGTGACACTGTTAGCAAATGAAAACAATGCTTATGCCTGCCAATTTGTGACTTTAGAAAAGGCTATAGGGAATAATAGAAAGTAGCGCTGAGTGATTATTGGCGTTGTGATTTCCGCTGAGCAGCAGTATCACAGCTGTCTGTATCTTGCTACATGGTTGATTGTATTTAACCGCAAAGCGTAAATCTCGGGTGGCTTGCCCCCGAGCTGGATAGCTTA
>CAZMLD010000264.1:0-3635 GCA_964566975.1 uncultured Thiotrichaceae bacterium
ACTTTAACCATCTGTAACTGAGCTTCAAGATCACCCACCTGCACTTCTGTTTGCCCGTTCATCGAAATGTGTGCAACTAGGGTCACGCTTTCATGATCGGCTAGTATATTTCCGGTCAACGCATCGCCAAGCTGAAAGGCCAATGGTAACTTTTTGGTTTGTGTACTCATTGTCACCAGCGGCACATCACTGCCATTCGCAGGTCGTGCGAAGAAAAAAACGGTCTCGCTTCCGGTAAGTTTAGCTTGCAGGGCTGGGGCAATTTCTATCATGCCAGCCAGTGTTTTGTCGGCGGCATCGGCCTTTGCCTGGTCGCCGAGGGCATCCATCGGCGCACCGAAGGAGGCTGCCATCGCCTGGCGTCTGGCATCTTTCATATAACTGGCAATATCCTGAGCATAGGGATCTTCCGGCGATAACAGTTTGGTTAGACGCTTCCAGTAATACGCTGCCAGCGCAAATTCTTTCTCTTGGTAGGCGCGAACGCCAGCGAGTTCCAGCGCCTTTTTCTCATCCGGGTTGATCTCCAGTGCCTGGCGTAACAACTCAAGCGGACGACCTGTTAGCTGTCGATTTGAAGCCTTGGCCATGGCCTCAGCGTAATTTGCCAGTACAATGGCATTGTCAGGTGCCAGATTGTAGGCAGCAGCATAAGCCTGTTCGGCATCCGCCCAGCGACCAAGCAAGCTGAATGTTTTGCCGAGCAATATACGTTCCCCGACATCGTCCGGATTTTCAGCAACCCTGTCTTCAACCTTCTTCAGCAATTCCTCCATGCTCTGACTGGCCTCAGCAGTTAGCTCGGCCTGAGCCATGGCAGGCGAAATAATTGCACCCGGATTACCAATCAAAAAATACAGCCCAAACGCCATTGCCGGCATCACCCCGCCCAGTGACAGACCTAACCAACGTGAACCTCTGCTCGCGGGTCTGACCGCCTCGACAGTATTGAGCGCATCCAGTGCGAGGCGAGCTTCCATTTCATGTTTGGAAGCCTCGAACTGACCAACACCAAGCAGACCGTTGCGCTGATCGTTTTCCAGCTCTCTCATTTGATCCCGATAGATGGCGATATTGACACTATTACTGCCTTCATTCGCCTGAGTTTGACGACTGCGTAATAGCGATATCAGCACCAAGGCGATGGCAGCAGCAACAAACACAATGGCGATTAGCCAGAATACAAAAACGGACATGAATGAACTCACGATTATTTCCTCATTTCAAGTTATTCGGATTAGCTGGGTTGTCAATCAGCGAGTTATGCAGCAGGCTGGCAGCCTGTTTTAGTTCTGCAGCACTCACCTGCTGACTAATTTGATGGCTGCTTCTGCGACGCAATGCGAAATACCATGCCAACGCACCTAGCGCAATAAAAAAGCCGGGGCCTAACCAAAGCAGTAATGTATAGCTGCGAAACGGTGGCCGATAAAGCACGAAGTCGCCATAACGTGCGGTCAGATATTCTATGACCTGTGCATCGTCCTTGCCGTCATTCATTAAATCCCGAACCTTTTGCCGAAGATTCACCGCAAGCTTGGCATTCGAGCTAATGATGGACTCGTTCTGACACACTAGGCAGCGCAGATTTTCACCGATAGCGCGTAAGCGAGCTTCGATAAGCTGATCTTCACCGACAGGAACAGCCACACCGGCAACAACAGGATTGATGACAACAGGCAAGCTGACCGCAAAGGCACATGCCAGAAAAAAAATCAGCGGCTTCATGAATTCAGTTCCTTGAGCAATGGCACGAACTTCCTCTCCCAGTTGTCAGGATTGATCGGGCCGACGTGTTTGAGGCGGATGATGCCCTGTCGATCAATCACAAAGGTTTCCGGTGTGCCAGTCACGCCGTAGTCAATGATGACTCGACCGTAGAGGTCATCAACGCTAAGCACATAAGGGCTTCCCTCGGTCGCCAGAAATTGTTCGGCTTCATGCAGCTCATCTTGCCAGTTCAACCCGTAAATATTTACGCCACTTGCCGCTAGCTGCATCAGGAAGGGATGTTCCTGTTTGCAACCAATGCACCATGGCGCCCAGATATTGAGCAGCCATACCTTGCCAGCCGCGTCAGTCGAAGAGAAACTCTCTCCCGGCCTGCCAGTTACTGGCAGGGTGAAGGCAGGCGCTGGCTTACCGATAAACGGAGACGGCACTTCTCGCGGATTTAAACTGAGACCGGCGTATAAAAAGCCCGCAAGCAGAACAAAACCCATCAACGGCAACCAGAGCTTCAATCTAAGAATTTTCAAGCTTTCGCCTCCTGCACCAACGCACCGCTGACCGTGGTTTTTTTACGGACAGCTTTACCCACCTTGATGCGATAACGCCGATCAGAGGCAGCGAAGACACCGCCCATGACCATAAAAAAGCACCCTATCCATAGCCATGAAATCAGTGGTTTATGGTAAATCATTAGCGTCCAGACGTTGGGCGCAAGCTCATCACCCAGCGCAGTATAGAGGTCGCGGGTAAAACTGGAATGCACTCCTGCCTCTGTCATTACCGTCCCGGAAATATTGTAGATACGTTTTTCCGGATGCAACACGAACTGTTTGCCGTTGTCTCCAACAACATTCAAAACACCTCTGGCTGCCTGAAAATTTGGCCCTTCATACATTTCAATACCTTTAAACGTAAGCGTGTAACCAACGATGCTAACCGTGTCATCAATATTCATTTTTACATAACGCTCGGACTCATAGCCGGAGACCACGGTAATGCCAGCAACCAGCCAAGCAAGACCAAAGTGTGCCAGCTGCATACCCCAGAAGCCTGCCGGCAAGCGGAACAAAGCGGTCAGGGTATTACCTCGCGTGTGCCTCAGTCGCTCGGCGAAACCAATGAACACAGTAAACACAATCCACAATGCCAGTGCCAGACCGATGCTCACCATCGGTCTAAAGCCATCGATAGTTAATGGCAGGATGAGCGCGGTAACCACCGCAATAATCAGCGCAATACGCAGGCGTCTCACCATATCGGGCAGATCCGCTTTCTTCCAGCGTGCTAATGGCCCGACCCCGACAAGGAATAAAGCCGGCACCATCAGCGGCACAAACACCGAGTTGAAATATGGCGCGCCAACAGACACCTTGCCCATGCCCATGGCATCCATAAATAAGGGGTAAAGCGTACCCAGCATGACCGCACCAAGAGCAGCGATCAGTATGACGTTGCTTCCCAGCAACAAAGACTCACGCGAAAACAGGGTAAAACTCCCGCCACCGGCAAGCTTCGGCGCTCGCAGGGCATAAAGTATCAGCGAACCACCGACCACCACGGCGAGAAAACCAATGATATAGGCACCACGCGTTGGATCGACAGCGAAAGCATGCACTGAGGACAGCACCCCGGAACGCACCAGAAAAGTACCCAACAGACTCAACGAAAAGGTCAAAATAGCAAGTAACACTGTCCAGCCTTTGAACGCACCGCGTTTGTCAGTCACCGCCAGTGAATGGATCAGGGCAGTACCAGCCAATAATGGCATTAAGGAGGCATTTTCTGTGGGATCCCAGAACCACCAGCCACCCCAGCCAAGTTCACGATAAGCCCACCAGCTACCCAGACCAACACCACCTGCGAGGAACAGCCATGCCACCACCGTCCACGGTCGCGACCAGCGT
>CAZMLD010000265.1:0-3599 GCA_964566975.1 uncultured Thiotrichaceae bacterium
CGACCTGATTTTATTCACCTCAGAGTACACACAGAATACTCGCTGGTAGACGGTGTGGTGCGTGTTAAACCGTTGATGGCAGCTCTGGCAAAAGACAGTGAGTCGAAAAGCAGCATGCCAGCGGTGGCATTGACTGACCAGAGCAATTTATTTGCCATGGTTAAATTCACCCGCGCGGCGCTTAGTGCGGGCATTAAACCGTTAATTGGCGTTGATGCGCTGGTGCGACATGGTGATGACCAAGACGCACCGTTTCAGATGGTATTGCTGGCACAGAACAAAGTCGGTTATCTCAACCTCTCCAAACTTATTTCTAAAAGTTACCTGGAAGGTCAGCACCGAGGCGTGCCGATCATGCAGGTGCAATGGCTGGAGGAAAGCGCAGAAGGCATTATTGCCCTGTCTGGTGGTCGCAATGGTGATATTGGTCGCGCCCTATTATCAGGGCAAACAGCGCTGGCAGAGCAACGCTGTCAGCAATGGTTGCGCTGTTTTGCCGACCGTTTTTATATCGAGTTGCAACGTACTGGTCGTGAAAACGAAGAAGCGTATATTTATGACGCGGTTGAGCTGGCGACTAAGCTGGATGTCCCTGTTGTGGCGACCAACGATGTGCGCTTTTTAACCGCCGATGAATTTGATGCTCATGAAGCACGAGTTTGCATTCATGATGGTCGCACGCTGGATGACCCGCGTCGTCCGAAAAATTACAGCGAGCAGCAGTATTTACGTAGCAGTGAAGAAATGCAGGAACTGTTTGCCGACATCCCTGAAGCACTGAGTAATACCGTCGAAATTGCCAGACGCTGTAATCTTGAAATTCAACTAGGCAAAAGTGTGTTGCCGAAGTTTCCCATTCCCGAAGGTGAAACGGAAGCCAGTTATTTCTGCCGAGTATCACAGCAGGGGCTGGAGCAACGCCTTGAGGTTTTGCTTGATGATAGCAGCGATGATTATGCCGAGCGGCGCAAGGAATATGAAAGCCGTTTACAGATTGAGCTGGACGTTATCAATAACATGGGCTTTCCAGGCTACTTTTTAATCGTTGCCGACTTTATCCAGTGGTCAAGAGATAACGGCATCCCAGTCGGGCCAGGTCGTGGTTCGGGTGCGGGCTCGTTGGTGGCTTATGCCTTAAAAATTACCGATCTCGATCCGCTGAAATTTGATTTGTTGTTTGAACGTTTTCTCAATCCAGAGCGTGTTTCACTGCCCGATTTTGACATTGATTTTTGCATGGAAGGCCGTGATCGAGTGATTGATTACGTGGCGCAAAAATATGGCCGTGATAGTGTCTCGCAGATTATTACCTACGGCACCATGGCGGCAAAAGCGGTAGTGCGAGATGTGGGTCGTGTTATGGGGCAGCCCTACGGTTTCGTTGACCGTCTTGCCAAAATGGTGCCATTTGAAATTGGCATGACACTGACCAAAGCCCTAGCAGAGTCAGAAGACCTGAAAGCCGCTTATGAAAACGAAGAAGAAGTGACCATCATGCTAGACATGGCGCTGTCACTGGAAGGGCTGGCAAGAAATGCTGGAAAACATGCGGGTGGTGTGGTGATTTCGCCGACGGTGTTGACCGACTTTAGCCCGCTTTATTGTGAGGAGGGCGGAAGCAGCATTGTTACCCAGTTTGATAAGGATGATGTCGAAGCCGTGGGTCTGGTCAAGTTTGACTTTCTTGGGCTACGAACCCTAACCATCATCGACTGGGCGGTGAAGCACGTTAATCGCCGTCGCCATCAAACGGGTGAAGAACCACTGGTTATTGAACAACTGCCGTTGGACGACAAAGCCACCTTTGTGTTGTTGCAGGCGGCGAATACCACCGCCGTATTTCAGCTTGAATCGCGTGGCATGAAAGACCTGATTACCCGTTTATGCCCGGACAGCTTTGAAGATATCGTCGCCCTAGTCGCGCTGTTTCGACCCGGTCCGTTAGGCTCAGGCATGGTCGATGATTTTATCAATCGTAAACATGGCCGTGCAGAAGTGGACTATTTCCATCCAGACTTGGAGGTGGTATTAACACCAACCTACGGCGTGATTCTGTACCAAGAGCAGGTCATGCAAATCGCCCAGGTGCTGGCTAATTATACCCTTGGTGGTGCCGATATGTTGCGCCGTGCCATGGGTAAGAAAAAAGTCGAGGTCATGGCCGAGCAGCGCGAGCTGTTTATGCAAGGCGCGGTGGCACGTGATGTTGATGCAAAACTAGCAGCGCGCATCTTCGACTTAATGGAAAAATTTGCTGGTTACGGCTTTAACAAGTCACATTCAGCCGCTTATGCTTTGTTATCGTATCAAACCGCCTGGTTAAAAACGCATTACCCCGCAGAATTTATGGCGGCGGTATTGTCTGCTGATATGGACAATACCGATAAGGTGGTGATCTTAATTGAAGATTGCCGTCAGCAAAAGGTGAAGGTTCTGCCGCCCGACATCAATAAATCCAGTTATCAATTTAGCGTGCCTGATGAAAAATCCGTGCTCTACGGCCTCGGTGCGTTAAAGGGTGTTGGTGAAGCCGCGCTTGATGGCATCATCAGTGAACGTGAAAGACATGGTGTGTTTGTCGATCTTTATGACTTTTGCCGGCGCAGCGATACCCGTAAAGTCAATCGACGAGTGATGGAAGCGCTAATAAAATCAGGTGCCATGGACTCTTTAGCCGCGAATCGCGCTAGCTTAATCGCCAGTCTGAGTAATGCTGTTCAACTTGCCGAACAAAATCAGAAAGATACCAGTACCGGTCAGCATGACCTGTTTGGTTCAGCCGAAGAGCCAGATGCACATGCCAGTGTACATATAGTGCAGGTGGAAGACTGGACTGACGAAGTGCGGCTTGCCAGCGAAAAAGAAACCCTGGGTTTGTACCTGACGGGTCACCCGATTACACGATTTGAGGATGAATTAAGGCAATTTACCGAGTGCCGTTTTACAAAAGTCCCCGATCTTGTACCCGAAAATGAACGTGGAGGCCAGGCTGGTGCTGGTTTTTCTCGATATAGTAAAAAAAATAAAACGCAATATTGTTTGGCGGGTTTACTGATTGAAATGCGTGTGCGTAAAACAAAAACCGGTAGTAAAATTGTGACTGGCGTGCTTGATGACAGAACCGCTAGAATAGAAGTTGTTTTATATGAAGATGTTTTTCAGCAATACGGTGATGTGCTGGTTAAAGATAAAATTTGCGTGGTTGTCGGTAGTGTGAGTTACGATGATTTTAATGCGGCTTATTCGGTCAATGCCAGTAAAATTTATAGCCTGACTCAGGCGAGAGAACAGTTCGCCCGCGGCCTGCAGATAAAACTCGATAGAAACCGAGAAAATGGTGGCTGGTCTGACGCAACGATAACGCAACAGCTAAACGATGTATTGCAGGCTTATCGACCAGGGGGCTGCCCAGTGACGATTGAATACAACAGCGGTGCTGATATATCACAATTTGTGCTTGGAGAAGAATGGAGTGTTACGCCTACCGATGATCTGCTGACTCGATTGGATAAGGTGTTTGGCGCAGAACAGATAACGATGATGTACTAGGAGCTTGTCCGAGAATAGAAATCGTAGCGAAAATCACAGAGAAGCCATAA
>CAZMLD010000266.1:0-3554 GCA_964566975.1 uncultured Thiotrichaceae bacterium
GATTTTGGGGTTAATAAACCGGCGCTTATGGCGATGCCCGTTGCACCTGCAATAATCGTGCTCTTAAGTAGTACTCTTCTTTTCTCATTCATCTAGTCTTGCCTCCTGATCGTTACTGATCTTTATATAATAGTGTGTGAGTTGAAGTTTGGTATTAATGTGGTTTTGCTATCGCAGCATCGTGGCTAGCTGTAAAACGATATGCTGATTCGTGTTTCCTCTGGCTAGATATGCCAGCTGTTTTAGCAGTGTAAGTAGCGGTAGTGAGCCTGCCGCACATGCAATTATAGTTGCTGCTAATATTAGATAGTTCTAATTTTATCATTTCATTTTAACAAATCAGATTAATTCTATTTGTATTTTAGGCATTGTGTTTATAAATGCTTGTATTATGTGAATAAATTCTTAGTGGATAATACATAGTAGCAATGCTTATAGCAAGGATTAGTGGGATTATTTTTGTATTTTCAGTATAATACTCATGTTTATTTTGGAGAATATTATGAAAAACTTATTTAAGGAAATACTAATAATTGCGTTTCTGGTCACAACGATGGGCGGTTCAGTTGCCATTGCGGATGAGGATGAACTGAGGAAAGTGGTTTACCATGCTGATTTTGCTGATCCACGACGCTTCAGCGCAATGTTAACAAGCATTAACAATATGGTTTTGCACTATCAAAATGACATGATTGACTATGATGTACGCATTGTTTTTGTTGCGCATGGCATTCGTTTTGTAACCAATGATGCATTAAAAAATACGCCCTTTGCTGAAGATGAGGCAATGGCAGAACGAAGAGAAAGTAACACAGGGAGACTTTCAGCACTAAGCTCAATACATGAAGTTAAGTTAGAACTCTGCGATATTACACGCTCAGGTATTGGTCTTGATGAGACTAAACTGCTTAAAGGTGTAGAACTGGTGACATCAGGTGTGGTTAGGATTGCTGAGCTTCAGTCTCAAGGTTTTTCATATATCAAAATAGAATAACGATATTATTCGGTCGTTATTCTAACTACCGGCGGGAATAAAACGTGGCAGCCATCGACTTTAAGTCGGTGGTATGCCAACTTGCCCGTTTACTCAACTCTTAGAACAAAACTATTTTTAAAAACAGCGGGTAACACATAAAAATTTTGTGTAATATCCGCGTTCTTATGAAAAAGTTATTCTTTGTTTTATTTCTTAATTTTGTACTGTTTAGCGATGTGCTGTTTGCCGATGTTGTTAAACCTGCGCTTGTCGAAATTAAAGTCGATACCGAAAGAAATATTGTGATTGAGGTGCGAGCCAGTATCGAAGCATTGCTTACTGGCATCAATGCACAGTTTCAAAACACCACAGAATCACCCAATGCAGATGAGTATGACGAATTTCGTCAATTACCGGCTGATGAACTACAACAAGCCTTTGCGAGCTTTAAACAGCCATTTATGCAATCCATCTATCTCAGGGTTGCCAATAGCCATAATAATGCAAACATAACGTTACAGATTGAGTCGGTTAAAATTCCACCAACAGGTTACACCAAAGTCCCGCGTATTAGTGTGATTCGTTTAGTCGGTGAATTGCCGAAAAACACGAATGCTCTGGTCTGGTACTATCCTGAAAAATTTGGTGATAATGCCGTGCGTCTCAGGCAAGTTGATGAAAAAAGTGAGCAATGGCACTGGTCACAATGGCAATGGCTACGAAATGATGCAGCTAGTAAGGTGTTCTCCTTAACGGAAATTGTTGCCAAACAATCCACACTTGAGGTGGTCAGCTCCTATGTTGTTATTGGTTTTGAGCACATTGTGCCCAAAGGCCTTGATCACATCCTGTTTATTTTGGGTCTGTTTTTATTGTCAAGGCACTGGCGACCCTTACTGTTGCAGGTAACCATGTTTACCGTCGCGCATACCATAACCCTGGGGCTAGCGATGAATAAAGTCATCGAGCTACCTGCAAATATCGTTGAACCGTTAATTGCTTTGTCTATTGTTTATGTCGGTCTGGAAAATATATTCGCAAAAAAACTGCATAGAAGCCGATTAGCCTTGGTGTTTTTATTTGGTTTGTTGCATGGTTTAGGTTTTGCTGGCGTTTTATCAGACTTTGGCATGCCAGAAGGTGACTTTGTTACCGCGTTAATAAGTTTTAATGTTGGCGTTGAACTTGGTCAGCTTGCGGTTATCTTATTAGCGTTTGTATTACTTCGCTTCTGGTTTAAAGAGCCTCGTCATTACCATAAATTTATTGCGATTCCGGGTTCAATATTTATTTCGATCATTGCTTCATACTGGTTTTTAGAAAGACTGGAACTGTTTTAAAAGAGAGCTGCCATGCCTGTTAACTTTATTAACGTCAAAATAATATTTATTTTATTCAGTAGTTTTTTGCTGGTTTCCTGTGCAAATACGCGTATAACACAGAACTGGACAGAAACGCCGTTACCACAAACCTATCAGCATCCGATGATTCTTGCGGTAACAGATAGTCAGCAAACTAGGCGAATATTTGAACAACACCTAGTTTCAGGGCTGGCAGAAAATAATATTACAGCAACGCCAAGTTATACTTTACTCAGCGCTAAGCAAAAGATAAATCGGCAGGCGGTATTTAATGCGATAAAGGGAACAAACATTGATGCCGTTCTGGTGATATATCTGGTGATTCACGATACTGAAATGAAAAATCAGCATTCACCCATTAATAAATATTACTCAGGCAATGTTGAAAATAGCATGATTTCGGACACCCTGGTTTTCAGCCGGGGGCGATATACCAATGATGAAAAAATCGCTGTTAAAAATGATCTGTATGATGCCCAGTTAAAAACAGTGGTCTGGTCTGTACAGACGAAAACGGTTGCACCGCATTCAATTGATGAAGTGATTACTGACGTGACGGAGCTTCTCATTAATCAGTTACTGGATGATGAAATTTTACATCTATAACCTTTGATTAAGGATGCGTTGAAACATTGGGGGGCATCTCTAAAAACCTAGATTTTTGTTCGAGTTCAAGGCGGATGGATTTTGAGAACCGTAGTGTATATGAAATACATGAGGATCGCAGTTGTCACCCAACGCTGAAACCGGGCAAAAAGATGGTTTTTAGAGGTGCCCATTGGTATTTTGATGCACACTTGTTATGATGCACGTATTAATCGTTGCATAAGTTTGCAAGAACCTGCTGGACAAGGGAGGCGATGAAAGCTGTTGATGTGTCAGGCACACAAAAGCGTTATATAACCGTCTACCCTTACTACCTACTTTTTAACTCCTGAACTTTTTAACGCCGATCAAACCGGTCTTTTTATTAACTAATGTTTCAACCTAAAGAACTCTTTATCGGTTTGCGTTACATTCGTGCTAAACGTAAAAACCACTTCGTTTCTTTTATTGCTTTTATTTCTATCGCAGGCGTGGCGTTAGGCGTTTTTGCGCTTATTGTTGTGCTCTCTGTGATGAATGGTTTTGGCAATGAGTTGCGTGATCGCACCTTAAGCATGACCTCACATGCTACCATTTCTGGCTTTGATGGGTTTTTGCGTGACTGGCCTGTA
>CAZMLD010000267.1:0-3545 GCA_964566975.1 uncultured Thiotrichaceae bacterium
TGGGCCTGCGATAAAAATCAGTGTTAATAATAATGCCTTTAGTTTCATAGTAAATTTTCCTTTTTAGGTTAAAAAACACATATTAACAGAAATTTGGTGTTCGAATACCACATTAGCCTCCTTCGATATCAATAATAAAATAGACTGTGTAAACACCGATTAAACTACTCATTCCTACTATCCTACTATGATATGAGCGATTTCCAGTCTCTCATTTTACCACTCCAGCGTTATGGGTTCTTTAATTTTTTCTGTTCATATATACACGCTTTCACTTTACCAATACCGCAACATCTTTACCAGTATGACGTTGCTCATGGATAACAAACTGTATGGCACTATGGAGATGCTCAACGTTATACCAGTCAACAATATCCTGCACTTCATCGGGTCACCATTATCTGAGCGCAGTGTTATCTGATCAGGTAATGCCATAGGGTATGTGATAACTTTCCAAATCGACTCATTTGTTTTTTCCCTCTTCATTATGGGGACAACAAAAAGATATTTAGCACGCAGTCGCTCAACTGGTAAAGCCGTTGCACTCTAACCACACCCTAAGGGCGTGGTTTTTTTATCAAGAACCTAGAGCCACCTAAAGTTATACACATAAAAGTCGATATAAAGGGCAGGCACGAAAATCATACACATTTATACAATAACTGCTGACTACCGGGCTGCGTTACATGAAATTAGCTACAACATTAGCTATACAATACGGATTTTTTCTGCTGTTAATAGCTGGAAACGTCGCATTTGCGCGTGTAATTCCCGATGCTGGCTCATTATTACAGCAACAACAAAATCTGGAGCACTTGCCCCAAGCACCACTCGACAAGTCACAAATACAGGAACAGGTGCCAATTAAGGAAGTGCCGACGGATCAGGTGGCGATACTTGTTCATACTTTTCTAATTAACGGCGACATCACCGCGTTCACTCATGAGCGTCTACATGCTTTGTTAGAAGATCATATCAATAAACAACTGAGCATAAGCGATCTGCAACATGCAGCCAGCATAATCACTGACTTTTACCGGGAGCAGGGGTATTTTCTTGCTCGTGCTTTTCTGCCACAACAGGACATTACTGAAGGCAGTGTCACCATAACCGTACAGGAAGGGCTATTGGATGCAAATGATGGCATTTTGATTAATGGTAACGAACTAAGGCTGAATACTGATTTTGCCGGGCGCATTATGAGCAATAGGCTTCGACCCAATAAAGCGTTAAATAAAGAAGAACTTGAACGTGGTATTTTGCTGCTTAATGATTTGCATGGGGTCACTGCCACTAGCCGTTTAAAACCGGGTTCATTACCAGGCACCACTCGTATTCTGGTTAACATTGAAGAAGCAGCGATTTTTAACAGCTCTTTAAATTTTGATAATTATGGCTCACGTTACACGGGGAGTAATCGCGTTACGGCTAACTTGTTTTTAAATAATTTAACCGGTTATGGCGATCAGCTCTCTTTGTCTGGTACTAAATCCACGAATGGTGACTTTAACTATATTCATCTGAACTATTCTCTATTTCTTGGAACTAGTGGCTTACGTGTGGACATGATGTACAGCTATCTTGACTTCGCAATAGGAAAAGAGCTTAAGCTCATCAACTCAAAAGGCGATGCAAAAAACTGGACCATCAATTTTCGTTATCCATTAATCCGCACACGAAAACAAAGCTTCTATGTTACGGCTGGCTATGACCGTAAAGATTTATATAATGAAACCTCTAGCATCGCAACCAGCGATAAAAAACTTGATATAGTCAATATTGGTTTACGTTTTAAACGAAGCGATAATTTTTTTGGTGGTGGTTACACTTTAGTTAATGCTGCTATTCGCATCGGTGACCTCGACCTGTCAGATAATACCGTTAACCTAGAACAGGATCAATCTGCATCGGGTCTCCACACTCAAGGTGGCTTTGAAAAACTTTTGTGGTCAACAACACGTGTTCAATTTGGTAGTGATCGACTCACATTTTTAGGCATGCTTCACGGGCAATTTGCATCTAAAAATCTTGACAGCTCAGAAAGATTTCAACTAGGCGGTGCGACAGGTGTTCGCGCCTACCCATCTGGCGAAGCAACAGGTGATGATGGTGTTCGATCTACTATAGAAGCACATTACCGATTACACACACACCCATCTCTGGGTATATTTAACGTGCAGGTTTTTTATGACTGGGGTTACATTCGCCGTTTTTATGATAGTCGGCGATTAAACCTAACAAGCAATAATAGTTACTCTATATCATCTTATGGTTTTGGTTTATCGTTAAGTAAAGCACAACAATACAATCTACGTTTGCAATGGGCGCATAAAATTGGTTCTAACCCCTTTGCTGATGGTCAAGGCAATGACTCGGATGGCAAAAATAATAAAAGTCGTTTCTGGCTAAACTTCTCGGCTTACTTCTAATGTTGTTTCTGCATCACATGCTGAATCTAAATAACGTGAAAAACGCCCTGTTGCAAAAATATTTTTTTACGATAAACAATTTGTATCAGGGTGTGGAAGTTACTGCAAACAAAATACAGTTTACTGCGGTTTTTATTATTGTATTTTATTTTTTATCGCCACAGTTACATGCCAATCCATTAACCACCTTGCCGACGAATGCTCAGGTAATATCTGGTCAGGCGGACATTCAACAAAGTGGCTCACAGATGACCATTAACCAGTCAACGGACAGGTTAATTACCAACTGGCAAAGTTTTGACATTGGTCAGAATGCAACCGTACAGTTCAACCAGCCAGGTCGTTCCAGTATCGCACTTAATCGTATTCAATCGACCGATGCTAGCCGGATTATGGGAACACTAAATGCCAATGGTCAGGTTTACCTTATCAACCCATCCGGTGTAATTTTCGGTGCAACTGCGCGTGTTGATGTTGGCGGTTTAGTCGCCTCCTCGCTTGAGTTGTCAAATACTGATTTTATTAACGGGCGTGCTATTTTTAAAAATGGCAATACCGGCATGATCAGCAATGCAGGAAAAATCCAGACATTAAACGGTGGTTATATTGCATTTATTGCACCGCAAATAGAAAACACCGGCACGCTGTCAACACCACAGGGCACAACCGCATTACTTGCGGGCAATCAAGTCAGTCTTGATTTTGTTGGCGACAGACTCATCACCTACAGTATTGGTCAAGGCGCGATTAATGCTGAAATAAATAATCATGGCTTAATCCAGGTTGATGAAGGTACCGTCATACTTTCCAGCAGATCGGCTAATGCCCTCATCCAATCTGTAGTGAATCAAAGAGGTGTTATTGAAGCCAGCAGTCTAATCAGAAAGGGGGGACGTATTCTGCTTGAAGGCGATGCAATTACCCTTGCATCTAGCTCACAAATACATGCAACAGGTGCCACCGGCGGTGGTGAAATTCTTATCGGTGGCGACTGGCAAGGTGCGGGTGAAATGCATCAAGCTACCACCGTCACCATGCAGCAAGGTGCAAGCATTGATGCCAGTGCAACAGAAAATGGTGATGGCGGCAAGGTAGTGCTGTGGTCAGATATTACTG
>CAZMLD010000268.1:0-3538 GCA_964566975.1 uncultured Thiotrichaceae bacterium
ACAAAGGCGATACCCACTGTTGCTGGTTTTTATTGCTGCCAGCCTGGCCATCACCGCCCTTGCTGGTCCCGTTTATGAAAAATTACCGCAACCTGTTTATCGTGAACAGTCCGCGCTGGTGGTCATTCTCGACCTGTCGCAGTCGATGAATGCTGCCGATATCAAACCCTCCCGTTTAGCACGTGCAAAACTTAAACTTTTAGACCTGCTGCAAAGCAGAAGAACGGGGCAAACAGCGCTCATTGTTTATGCAGCTGAGGCTTTTGTTGTTACTCCGCTCACCGATGACAATGCAACCATCACCAACCTAGTGCCGGCACTGGACACAACAATGATGCCATCACAGGGCAGTAATTTATCTGCCGCTCTAGCAAAAGCTTTTTCCTTATTCTCTCAGTCTGGCATAATCAAAGGCGATATTCTTGTCATCACTGACGGCATTCACCCGCGTGAAAAAAACGCCATTAAAAAAGTCGCCACACAAGGCCACCGTTTATCAATTTTGGGGGTAGGTACAACACAGGGCGCACCCATTCCGTTAGCGGGTTCGCCTGCTGGTGGTTTTCTTCTAGACCGCAGCGGGGCGATAGTTGTGCCTAAACTACAGCCCGTTAAATTGCAACGTTACGCGCTACTCGGCGCTGGCTTATATGTTTCACTACAGGCAGATAACAGCGACATCAACACCTTGACTAGCCTGTTTCAGGCTTCAACAATAAGTGAAGAAAGTGTCAGACAGGATCTACATGCAGACTTATGGCGTGAGGAAGGTCACTGGTTATTATTGCCGCTGTTATTTTTTGCCGCACTGTGGTTAAGAAAAGGCTGGCTGGCGGTAGTGCTCATCATTATTTTACCACTGCCAGAACCCGCCTATGCCGAAACCACACCGGCATCCTTATTGCTTGATAGCAAGCACCTGTGGTTCAGTCCCAACCAGAAAGCCATGAAAGCCTTTAACGCTGGCGATAATGAAAGCGCTGCCAGACAGTTCATTGACCCTGAATGGCAAGCCAGCGCTTATTTTCGAAAAGGTGACTACCAGTCTGCGGTTAACGCGTTCACTAATGCGCTAGAAAATAATCGCAGCAGTCGCAATTATTACAACAAAGCAAATGCACTCGCCATGCTGGGACAACTTGACGAAGCCATTAAAATTTATGATAAGGCACTGGAACTGGACAGCAATAATAACGATGCAATGCACAATCGTGAACAGGTAAAGCAGGCGCTGCAAAAACAGCAGGAAAATAATCAGCCGCAAGAAGGCGAGCAACAAAATAACGAGTCGAATGAAAGCCGTGACCAGCAGTCAGGGGAAAAGCAACAGCAGGACGGCTCGCAACAAGAATCATCTGAGCAAGATTCATCACCGCAAAATTCAGAACAACAGGATTCGGAACAACAGAACTCAGAGCAGCAACAGAATGAGCAGGCAAACAAACAAGAAGCGGAGGCTGATTCAGCAGCACAAAAACAGTCGGAAAACGAACAATTAAAACAACGTGATGCCGAAGCCGAAGCGAAAACACAACAGGCTGAACAGGAAGCATACCAGCAGCAAAAAGACCAACAAGCCGAAGATGACCACCTCGATGAAAAATCAGTCGCCGATGAGCAACAACAAAATCAGCCAACGGAAACTGAAATAAAGCCCTTAGAAGCATCCATCACAGAACAGGAAAAGGCGACAGCTCAGTGGTTAAGACGAATACCTGACGACCCTGGCGGTTTACTAAGACGCAAGTTTCACTACCAGTATAAAAACAACCCCCAACGAGATGAAATCAACGAGCCATGGTGATGAAAAATGTGATGAAAAATTTAAACACCGCGTCAGCAGCGAACAACAAACTGAACAACAAAACAGGCAGTACTATTTTATGCCGTAACTGTCTGTTCATCACCCTGCTCATTGTCAACATGCTGTTAATGAGCATCGCACAGGCAACAAACATCACGGTAAAAACCAGCCGTAACCCGGTGGCATTAGACACCACTTTTCATTTAACTTATAAAGCTGACAGCCGTGTAGACGGCGACCCCGACTTCTCACCTATTTACCAGGATTTTGACGTATTAAGTAGCAGCCAAAGCACCAATATAAGCTCGGTTAATGGCAACTGGAGTCGGCAAAAAACCTGGCAACTAACACTGTTTGCGAAAGCAGCTGGGCGCTTTACCATTCCCTCAATAAACTTTGGTAATGATGTCGCACCAGCAATAGAAATCACCGTTACTGGCGGCGCAACCGCAAAACCATCCGCGCCAAAAAATCAGGCAACCATCCCTGCGGAGATTTTTCTTGAAGGTACGGTTGATAAAGAATCCGGCTGGATACACTCCCAGTTTATTTACACCGTTCGCCTGCTTCGTACCGTTGACATCATCGGCGCGTCGCTAAGCGAACCCCAAACCAGTGATTCCAATGTCATCATCCAGCGAATCAGTGAAGACCAGTACCAGACCACCCGAAATGGCATTCGTTATGAAGTGATTGAACGGCGATATGCTATCTTCCCACAAAAAAGCGGCAACTTAACCATCCACCCCGTAACATTTGAAGGTCGTATTAATGCCACCCAGCCACAAACCATCTTTGACCAGTTTAGACTCAGCGGGCAGTTAAAGCGTCTACGCAACCAGGCTATCGACATTACCGTTAAAGCGGCACCAGCAAACATTAATTTACAGTACTGGTTACCTGCCAGCGATTTACAGCTCATTGATGAATGGTCTGAAGACCTCCAGAACCTTATTGCTGGTGAACCGATCACGCGCACCATTTTAATCGCCGCTGAAGGCTTAACTGGCGTACAACTACCCGATTTAAAGCTTGATGATATTGATGGTCTACGGCAGTACCCCGATAAAGCCATTATCGAAGACAAACACAGCAGCAGTGGCATTATCGGCTATAAACAACTTAAAATAGCCTATATCCCAGCTCACGCTGGCACCTTCACCTTGCCCGAAATAGTGCTGCCATGGTGGAACACCCAAACCAGCAAGCAGGAAATCGCCCGCCTTCCAGAAATTGTTATCACGGTACAGGCAGACAGCAGCGTGCCACTTGCCCCCATCTCAGTTCAAATTCCACTGCATGAAAATGCGCTATCGAATAACATCACGGCAGATGACAAAACAGCACCAGCCGTAGCAGCACCCTTCGGCGTAACGACTTACTGGAAATGGTCAACCGCCTTTTTTGCCTGCCTCTGGTTAATCACACTATTTTTTCTATTTAAAAAATCAAAAACCGGTAACATAAAAAGCAAAAAAATCGGCAGCCAGCCAGTCGCCCCTGCCAGAAAAAAAGTCGAACAATACGCTAGGAGCAACGATGCCAAAAATACAAAAGCAGCACTAATACAATGGGCAAAACTCAACTATAAAAATAACAAACTAAATAACTTGAGCCAGATTAGCCAGCACTGCTCAGATTCGCTCAGTGAGCAAATTCAGCAGTTAAACCAAGCATTATACAGCCCCGAAAAACCGCAATGGCAAGGCCAGTTGTTATTAAACGCATTTAAAA
>CAZMLD010000269.1:0-3521 GCA_964566975.1 uncultured Thiotrichaceae bacterium
TGTACTAGTAAAGCCTCTTGTTAACAACATAGGTGAAGTGTGCAGATGTAACTATAGGTTATAAATACTGTTTTATCAAAATCTCAGCAATTTGTATGCTATTTAGTGCTGCGCCTTTACGCACATTATCCGACACCACCCACATATTTAAACCTTTCTCATGCGAAATGTCTTCTCGGATGCGACCCACATAGGTAGCGTCATGGTTTGCACCCTCGGTAACCGCGGTTGGATAGCCGCCATCTTTGCGCTCATCCAGCACCTCAACACCATCCGCCATGGACAGCAGCTCGGTTGCTTTTTGTGCGCTGATTTTATCGACAGTTTCTATGTGCAGCGCTTCAGAGTGACCATAAAATACTGGCACACGTACTGCTGTTGGGTTAACCATGATGTTTTCATCTTCAAAGATTTTACGTGTTTCCCATACCATTTTCATTTCTTCTTTGGTGTAGCCGTTGTCTAAAAACACATCAATCTGCGGCAGCACATTAAAGGCAATTTGCTTAGGGTAAACCACACTTTTCAACGGTTTCGCATTGAGCAGCCGCGCGGTTTGTCCCGCCAGCTCTTCAATGGCTTCTTTGCCCGTACCCGATACCGCCTGATATGTTGCCACATTGATGCGAGTGATGCCAACAGCATCATAAATCGGCTTTAATGCAACCAGCATTTGAATGGTAGAGCAATTCGGATTGGCAATGATACCTCGCTTTTTATGGTCGGCAATGGCATGTGGATTGACCTCTGGAACCACTAGTGGAACATCATCGTCATAACGGAACTGTGAGGTATTATCAATCACCACGCAGCCCGCAGCGGTAGCGATTGGGGCGTACTTTTCTGAAATGGATGCACCTGCTGAGAACAAGCCTATTTGTACTTTTGTAAAATCAAATTTGTCTAAATCTTTCACCACCAGTGTTTTGTCGCCAAAGGCAACACGTTTACCGACTGAGCGGCTGCTGGCGAGGGCATAAACTTCACCTACTGGAAATTTTCGCTCCGCCAAAATTGATAACATGGTTTCGCCCACTGCACCGGTCGCACCGACAACGGCAATATCATATACTTTACTCATAACTTTTTTTCACTTACAAAATTAAAATTGTTTCGCTACAAAACCCACAGAACACATTAAGAACCCTTACAGTTCTGCTAGTACTGCTTCACCCATTTCCACTGTACCGACTTCTTTACAGCCTTCGGCCATTATATCTGGGGTACGCAGACCTTTGTCCAGTACTTTGCCAACGGCCGTTTCTATCTCATCAGCAAGCTCGGTATGATTCAAACTGTAACGAAACATCATCGCCAGCGACAAAATGGTCGCCAGTGGATTGGCAATGCCTTTACCCGCAATATCTGGCGCAGAGCCATGAATCGGTTCATACATGCCTTTTGCATTGGCATCCAGTGAGGCTGACGGTAACATGCCGATGGAGCCGGTCAGCATCGCGGCTGTGTCCGATAAAATATCACCGAACATGTTTTTGGTCACCATTACATCAAACTGTTTCGGCCATTTTACTAATTGCATGGCGGCATTATCGACATACATATGACTGAGTTCAACCTCAGGGTAATCACCTGCGGTTTTTGTCACCACTTCGCGCCATAATTCTGAGACTTCCAGCACGTTGGCTTTATCCACCGAGCATAAACGCTTGCCCCGTTTCATGGCAATATCAAAGGCAACACGGCTGATGCGATCAATTTCGCTTTCTTTATAAACTAGGGTATTAAAACCTTTGCGCTCGCCCGAAGCATCGGTTTCGATACCACGGGGCTGACCAAAATAAATGCCTCCCGTTAATTCACGCACAATCATAATATCCAGCCCGGCAACCACTTCAGGTTTTAATGACGAGGCATCCACCAGCTGTGGGTATAAAATAGCGGGGCGTAAATTGGCAAACAGGTCGAGCTTGGAGCGCAATGCCAGCAACCCTCGCTCGGGTCGTAGTTCTCGCGGCAGTGCATCGTATTGCGGGCCACCAATCGCGCCAAATAAAATGGCATCAGATGCCTGCGCTAATGCCAGCGTTTCATCGGGCAGGGGTTTACCCGCAGCATCATAACCAGCGCCACCTACTGGTGCTTCATTCATTTCAACATCAAGACGGCCACTGCTTTTATAATGCGCTAAGATTTTGACTGCTTCGGCGACAATTTCTATACCAATGCCATCGCCAGGCATGACTGCAATTTTTAAACTCATACTTTTCTCTAAAAAATGAATACTGCGCTGTTCTTATAAAGAGGCTCTTATAAAAAAGCAGACCTTAGCTTAAAACAACCAGGGTGAGGTTTTTTTTCTTTTTTCTTCAAAGGCGGTTATCTCGTCCGCATATTGCAGGGTTAAGGCAATATCGTCCAGACCGTTTAGCATACAGTGTTTACGAAAGGCATCAATATCAAAGCTGGCAATGGTTTCACCTTGCACACTGACTGTTTGCGTCTCAAGGTCAATCGCTATTTGCAAACCCGATGTTTCTGCTACTCGCTTAAACAGCTGGTCTACAATATCCGCATTCAGGGCTATTGGTAACAGGCCATTTTTAAAGCTGTTATTATAAAAAATATCCGCAAAACTGGGCGCGATGACGGCACGAAAACCAAAATCATCCAATGCCCACACCGCATGTTCACGCGAGGAGCCGCAACCAAAATTTTCACGTGCCAGCAAAATCGTTGCCTGGTCATAAGGGGGCTGATTTAAAATAAAATCGGGGTTTAACTGACGGCCTGCATTGTCAACCTCTGGCCCGCCTTCATCCAGATAACGCCAGTCGTCAAAGGCGTTGGGGCCAAACCCGACACGTTTGATTGACTTTAAAAACTGCTTTGGAATGATGGCATCGGTGTCCACATTAGGGCGATCCAATGGTGCGGCAATACCTGTGTGCTGGGTAAATGCCTGCATTATTCTACTGCCTGCTGTATCGCTTTACCGGCATTTTTGGTGGCTTCGCCGATCACGGCACCAGCTTCTCGGCTGTCCTGTTTAACACCTTCCCAAGTATTGCTACAGGCACTTAATATCAGCACACTACATACCAAAGATAATCGAATAAAAGATTTCATGGTTACGGCTCTCATGGTTAATGTTTTCACGCTGAAATATTCACAAAGTGCCCAGCGATGGCAGCTGCTGCTGCCATCGCCGGACTCACCAAATGAGTACGGCCACCCTGCCCCTGACGACCTTCAAAATTACGGTTTGATGTTGATGCACAACGCTCACCCGATTCCAAGCGGTCTGCATTCATCGCCAGGCACATGGAGCAGCCCGGTTCGCGCCATTCAAAACCAGCATTGATAAAAATTTGATCCAACCCTTCGGCTTCCGCCTGTTGTTTTACTAAACCTGAACCTGGTACAACAAGGGCAAGTTTTACATTAGCCGCCACTTTTTTACCTTTTGCGACGACCGAAGCGGCACGTAAATCTTCAATACGCGAGTTTGTGCAGGAACCAATAAATACCTTGTCTACGCTTATTTCATTGATCGGCGTACC
>CAZMLD010000270.1:0-3516 GCA_964566975.1 uncultured Thiotrichaceae bacterium
AAGTGGTTCACCGCCTTGACTGTTACACCTCTGGCATTATGTTGTTTGCTGTCGGTATTGAAACGCAACGTGCATTAAACCGAATTTTTCACGACAGAAAGATTGAAAAACAATATATTGCGGTGGTAAAGCAATGGTTTGATGAAAGTGAAGGTGTTATTAAGTTTCCCATGCGTTGTGATATCGATAATCGGCCGCATCAAATCGTGGACTATGAACATGGCAAATCTGCAGTTACGTTCTGGCAGATTTTGCAACGTAATGAGGCAGCAGTGCGATTATTATTAAAACCTGTCACCGGTAGAACTCACCAGCTTCGTGTACATTGTGCCGCAATGGGACACCCAATAATTGGTGATGGTTTATATGGTGACACAGTGGGTGCTGATGAAGTCAAGCCGCCAAGGATGTTGCTGCATGCGGATAACTTATTGTTTGAGCATCCGGTGACTAATAAAAAAATGCACCTGTTCGCAGAATGTGAATTTTAGCTTGTTGTGGGCTTATGGTGGCATGTCTTATTGTTTCAGCACCGTCATTGCCATCCGGAAACCATGTTGTAGTAAAAAAATATCTCTTCATAATCAAAAATAGCACCATCACGTGTGATTTCATGCAGAATCAGGTTGTCGATCAGATATTCGTCTTCTTCCATAAAATGGTTATTAATGATCATGCTACGCTGTAAAGGATTGCTTGAATAAACGTGAGCGGTAACAATAATAGCGGGCAACTGTTGTTGTATATCGGGGGGTAAATCATAATAGCTCATCATATCTTTTTGCGCTTGTACTGGCGGTGTGTTTAGCGATGAATGAGCGCTGGTTTTAGTGACTGTTTTAGCGCCAGGTTCAATCGTTAATAGCTCAGCGCTATTTGCTGACACTGGCTTTTTTGTCGTTGTTACTGCCGAAGGTGTATGCGTTTTTTCTTGCTGCATGTCAGCATTTTGGCTGGTGGCATCTGTTCCCTGGCTTTTATTTCTTACATACTCTTCGACGGAGACGAATTGTTCATGTGTGCTTATCTGCTTAATCTCTGTGCTACTGTTTTTATCGACGATAAAATAAACAATGGCAATAAAGTTGAGTATTACTGCGGCAATAAGCAGGGTTGGCCAGTATGCCTTCTTTTCATCTCGATAACTCAGGCTGGAAGAGTGCACCGTTTGCACATTCGGGATACTTCCGTGCCCTCGTTGCTGCTCTGATTTTTTTAGCGCATCAAGTATGTATGACATCTAGGTTAGCCTTGTGTTGTTGACAGTGGTGATGCAGGGGAAAATAGTGAAGGTGTCTTTATGTCTGACTGCGCGTTTAAGTGAATGATGGTGATCGGGCCAACAATGCCATCGGCGACTAATTTGTGTTGTGCTTGAAAGTCGATGACTCTTTGTCTGAGGTAATCATCATAGCTGTTGATGACCCTCCCAGGCAGGAGGTTCCCCGTTTTTTTTAGCTGCGTAGTTAGCCAGTTAATGATAGGGCCGCTATCGCCTAGTGAGATAAGGCTCAAATAATGTTCTGGTTTTTTCCAGAATAAAACAAACTGCCCCTGCCAGAATTGAAGCAGTTCATTTAATTTAACATGATAAGCCATGTTGTCTGAGTAAATGGTTGCCATGTCATTCTCTATATTGGTAATGGTAACGTAGCGTGCGTTACCCTGTTTATTTCTGAGAGTAAGGATGGCTGGTCGCTTATGTGCTTTAAGGCTGGTTAAATCTCCTTGTTTAAACAAGCAACTTAACAAATATGCTTCCGCCTGTTTACAAGGTGTTTCAATATGATTTTTATTGAAGGTTATATTCCATTCGTCGAATAACTGTTGATAAGCCGATTCACGGCTTTCACTTCTTGTATTTAAAATCGTATCCATATTACTGATGGTGACTCTACCTGTCTCGATCGTTTGACTCTCGGTAGCTGATGCATTAGTCGTGCTGAGTGCTACGTTATTACTGGTGGATGTTAACGTGTCCGTAGTGAGTTCTGTGTTAAGTTGTTTGGTCGATGACTTTGCTAAGTGTGGCGGTATTGTTTCGCTACGTTCAATGGTGTGTGTTTGTGAACTGTTTGTGCTGTCTCGCGTATTGGTGAAATAAAAAATACTGGCTAGAGAAATAATGGCAATTACCGAAAATGCAGTAAGCGGGTATAACCATTGTTTGTTTTTCTGTTTCTGTTCGACATTTTTTAGTTCACCAAAAACCTCTTTGGCGGCTTTTTTTATTGTTGCTGGGCTCACTGCGTGCTGGTTTTCTACGTATGCACCTAATAATGCGCGGTCACATATAATATTGATTAAACGGGGTATGCCATTACTGAGCCGATATAAATGTTTGAGGCTTTTGTCAGGAAACAGTTGAATGTGTTGGCCGGCAACAGCGAGACGGTGGCTCACATAGGCTTTGACTTCGTGCCGACCTAAAGGTTGCAAATGAAAACGCGCAGTTATGCGTTGCGCCAGCTGACGCATCTCAGGTTGCGATAAAATGTCCAGCAATTCTGGTTGCCCCAGAATAATAATTTGTAGCAGTTTTCGCTGGTTAGTTTCTAAATTGGTTAACAAGCGCAGCTGTTCCAAAACACCACTGCTGAGGTTTTGCGCTTCATCAATAATTAAAACGGTTTTTTCATTGTTGCGGTTACTGCCAAGTAAAAAATTGTAGATTCTGTCCGTGTAAACTTTAATGCTGTTGTTGGTTTCAGGGTAGTCTATTTTGAGTTCATCGCAGATAGACTCTAACAGTTCAATTTCACTGAGTTTTGGGTTGAGCACGAGGGCAATATTCACCTGTTCAGGTATCTGTTCCAGCAAACAGCGACAAATGGTGGTTTTTCCTGTGCCGACTTCTCCGGTGAGCAAAATACAGCCGCCATCACTGTTTAAGCCGTAAACAAGATGAGCCAGTGCCTCACGGTGTTGTGTTGTCATGTATAAATAATGCGGATTAGGCGCGATGGAAAAGGGCGCTTCGTTGAATCCAAAATAGTCGTTATACATGTTTGTTGGCTATATTAAGTTTGTGTTTTGACGGTATGTATTTTTAAAAGCGGTTTTTTTAGCCGATTTCTGCGATTTTCAAGGATTTTATTTGCGAGGCGTACTTAGTATATTAAAATCCGCGAAATCTATCTGCTTTGAGCTTGAATGATTATGAACTCGAATGATAGTGTTAGTTCTTAGCGCTAGCCTACTATAACGTAAATCCTGTATTGACCAAAGCGCAGTGTAAACCCCAAATCCCTACATAGAAATACGAATCCTGTACAAGCTCTTGATTATTCGCCACGTCCGTGTGGCTCACCCCTTCGAGGCTGCGTTCAAATCGCTCCAGGCGATTTAGTCCACAAAAAAAGAAAAAATAACCGCCGAAGCTATGGCTGCGACTAATATTTTTTCTTTCCCTGTGAAAACAATATCTTGCACATTCTTCATATTTCTATGTAGGGATTTGGGTAAACAATTGGCGACCTGTTTTGCAAGAATGTTGTGCTTGATCGGTCAACTTGA
>CAZMLD010000271.1:0-3490 GCA_964566975.1 uncultured Thiotrichaceae bacterium
ACCACCATAGGAAAACCCAGCGCTTCGACTAGCTCATATAATGGTGCGATCTGGACGCTTAAATCTTCTGGCATGGGAGGGCGGTTAGCCTTGTACGCCTTATATAAATCGTTGCGAAAAGTTTTACCTTTGGCATCAAAAACCACCGCAATTTGCTCTGGGCTGTATTCTGCCACCAGTTTATTAAGCATATTAATCACCCCATAAACTGCACCCGTGGGCTGACCTTTACTGTTGGTTAACGGTGGCAGCGCGTGAAACGCTCGAAACAAATAGGAAGAACCATCAACAAGAATAAAGGGCGGCTTTTTATCAGTCATCAGGGGCAGAACTCTACGGGCTG
This sequence comes from uncultured Thiotrichaceae bacterium, assembly GCA_964566975.1. GTDB lineage: Bacteria > Pseudomonadota > Gammaproteobacteria > SZUA-229 > SZUA-229. The sequence continues at coordinate 344 of CAZMLD010000271.1, forward strand.
GTTTATGTTGCAGAACTTGGATTATCGCAAACAGCGTGATGATTTAACAGCTAAACATTTTTAAGGTAGAATCACGCCATTCATCAAAATACTCAATTTTTTCTAACCCTGTCTTTCTTATGTCTGTTTACACCACTATCGACGACCATCAGCTCCGAGCATTTCTATCTAATTATGATGTTGGCGAACTGCAAGATTATCAGGGCATCAGTGATGGCATCGAGAACACCAACTATTTTGTCAATACCAGTCAGGGGCGCTTTGTATTAACTATTTTTGAGCACCACAGTTATCAGGAGATGCAATACTACCTCAACCTAATGCATCACCTGGCCGACCATAACGTACCCAGCGCAAACCCGGTGGCAGATAAACAGGGTAATTATCTGCGCCATTTCAACGATAAACCGATTGCGCTGGTTGAACGATTAAAGGGTAGCAGCATCACTGACATCAGCGTAAGCCACTGCGAACAGCTCGGCATGGCAATGGGGAAAATGCATGCTGCTGGCTTAAGTTTTGACCATCGGCAACACAACCCGCGCGGCCCACTCTGGTGCCAACAAACCGCACAAAAATTACGGCAAAAACTTAACTCCAATGAGCGTTTAATGCTGGACGATGAAATACATTTTCAGCAGCAAACACGCCATGCCGACTTACCACGCGGTGTTATTCATGCTGATTTATTTCGTGACAATGCACTCTGGGAAGGCAACAGCTTCAGCGGCATTATTGATTTTTATTATTCCTGTGACGATGTTTTACTGTATGACCTAGCTATTGTTGCAAATGACTGGTGCGGTGATGAACATGCTGGTCTGGATAAAAACAAAGTCATCGCACTACTCAATAACTACCACTCATTTCGACCCTTAACTTCACACGAACAGCAGTTCTGGCCGGCCATGTTACGCGCAGGCGCTTTACGCTTTTGGTTATCACGTTTATATGACAAGCATTTCCCTCGTGCTGGCGAACTGGTACACACCAAAAACCCTGATGAATTTAAACACATACTGGCTAACCGAATTAAACACCGCAACCGCTATTTTAATTTCTGGACAGGCAATATAGCACCATAATGCGATCATTAAGCAGCACGTTCGGCACAATACTAAGCAAAACAGAGTCCTTTATCGACTGGAGCGGGCGCACGGTTTCATGGCTAAACCTGGCGCTGGTACTGGTCACGTTTAGCATCGTGGTATTGCGTTATGTGTTTGACATCGGCTCTATCGCCTTGCAGGAATCCACCACCTATTTACACGCCAGCATTTTTCTCATTGGTATGGCGTATACCATGCAACATAACGCCCATGTTCGTGTCGATATTTTCTACTCGCAACTTTCAGTACGCGGCAAAGCATGGGTGGATTTATTCGGTGCCTTATTTTTATTACTGCCGGTAATGTTGTTTATCAGCTGGATTAGCTGGCCATACATCGTAGCAAGCTGGTCAGTGCTTGAAAGCTCGCGCCAAGCTGGTGGCCTGCCCGGTGTGTTTTTGCTAAAAAGCCTGATTCTGGTGATGACTTTTTTATTAATATTACAAGCCGGCCTGCAAATCGCTCGTTGTATCGAAACCTTGCTAAATAATACAACAGTAAAGCCGAACAAGGGTGAGCAGTAATGGAATACATGTCGCTTTATCTTTTCGCTGCAGTTTTTATTCTTCTGTTAGTTGGTTATCCCGTTGCTTTCACCCTAGCAGGCACGGCTTTGCTGTTTGCCTTTATTGGCACGATGACCGGCAGCTTTGACCCCGCATTTTTAGAAGCGCTACCCAACCGTTTATACGGCATTATTTCCAACCAGATATTAATGGCGGTGCCGTTGTTTGTCTTTATGGGGGTGATGCTGGAGCGCGCTAAAATTGCCGATGATCTGTTGGTCACCATGTCTCGTTTATTTGGCAGCTTACGCGGTGGTCTGGGCATTTCTGTTATTTTGGTCGGCATGTTACTCGCCGCCAGCACCGGCATCGTTGGCGCAACCGTGGTAACCATGGGGCTATTATCGCTGCCTACTATGCTAAAAAGCGGCTACGACCCAAAAGTGTCAAGCGGTCTCATCTGCGCTTCCGGCACACTTGGGCAAATTATTCCACCGTCCATTGTGCTGGTTTTGCTGGGTGACGTATTATCCAACGCTTACCAGCAGGCACAGCTGGAAATGGGCATTTTTGCCCCGGACACCATCTCAGTTAGCGATTTATTTGTCGGCGCACTAATACCAGGGTTAATGCTGGTCAGCTTTTATATTTTATACATTATTGGCGTCGCCCTGTTTAACAAAAATGCCATGCCTGCGATCAATAATCAGCAGCACTATGACGCCAGTTTATTACACAGTTTTATTAAAAGCTTATTGCCACCATTAGCGTTAATTATCGCTGTCCTCGGCTCCATTATAGGTGGCCTTGCGACCCCCACCGAAGCAGCGTCAATCGGTGCCGTGGGCGCCATGCTGTTAGCTCTATCAAAGAAAAGGTTAACCCTTAAAACCCTGCAGGCGGTGGTACGCACCACCACCCGCGTTACCGCCATGGTATTTATGATTTTAATTGGCGCCGCGTTATTTTCACTGGTGTTTAAAGGTTTTGAGGGTGATAAACTGGTACACGGATTTCTCAGTGATTTAGGTGGCGGTAAATATCACGCACTTTTTGTGGTTATGCTGGTCATGTTCTTACTGGGCTTTGTTCTGGACTTTATTGAAATAACCTTTGTTGTGGTGCCGATTGTTGGCCCCATCTTATTAATGATGGGCATCGACCCAGTATGGTTAGGCATACTAATAGCGATTAACCTGCAAACCTCCTTCCTCACCCCGCCCTTTGGTTTTGCCTTATTTTATTTACGAGGAGTTGCGCCTGCAAGCATAAAAACCACACAAATTTATCGTGGCGTACTACCTTTTATAGCCATACAGCTCATCGTTCTGGCGATGATTGCTTACTGGCCGATGCTAGCGACCTGGCTGCCCGCTCAGATGTCTTAACAGGTTGCTGGTTTTACTAGCAGCACAAGACAGCCCTAAGCCTGGTAGACAACGCGGCTAAAGCGCTACCACCAAAAAACTATATAGAGTGAAACTCAGCAATGCGTAATACCTGTTTTGCACGCTAAACATGCGTATACCGCT
>CAZMLD010000272.1:0-3481 GCA_964566975.1 uncultured Thiotrichaceae bacterium
GTGAAGGACTAAGCTGGAATACAACAGGCGGTGGTGGCTGTACAGGAACGTTAGCCACGTACAACTGGCAAGCAGCAATGCAGCGGGCGCAGACGGTTAATGGCGGCACCGGTGAAAGTTTTTTACACACCGACTGGCGCGTGCCAAACATTAAAGAGTTAGCCTCTATTGTCGAACAGCGTTGTTGGTCGCCAGTGATAAACAACACTGTTTTTCCAAATACATCTGCTCACTTCTGGTCGTCCTCGCCGTCTGCGGCTAATAGTGCAAGCGCGTGGAACGTCAATTTCAGTAGTGGCTTCGACGGAGCGGTCGGTAAGGATAGCCTCTATCATGTTCGCTTAGTGCGTAGTGGACAGTGATTTTTGGTTTTCGGCTTTTTATTGCTATCAAAATTGCATCAATCGACCACTTTTTTTGAAAAAGTAGCAGCCAAAAGAAAAATACTTAAGCTTGTCTCGGACAAGCTCCTAGATGCAGATAAGTTTTGCCCAGCAGTGCCAACAGGTTATAATGCGCGCATATTCCGTTTCCTACAAAAATAGAGGCCTCGCCATGAGTTATAGTTTTTCTAAAATCCTTGATTGCAGTTTTGATGACGCTATTGAACGTGTAACCGCCCACTTGGCTGATGCTGGCTTTGGTGTATTAACCACGATTGATGTACAAGCAACCTTAAAAAAGAAAATTGATGTTGATTTTCAGCCTTATACCATTTTAGGTGCCTGTAACCCAGGTTTTGCTCATAAGGCATTACTGGCTGAAGATAAAATCGGTACTATGCTGCCTTGCAATGTTATCGTGCAGGCGATGGCTGACGGTAAAATTGAAGTTGCTGCGGTTGACCCTATGGCATCAATGATGGCGATTCAAAATGAAGCATTGGGCGGCATTGCCGCTGAAGTGCAAACCATGTTGAAAGATGTAATAGAAGGTTTGTAACAATGTCAGAAGCAAGCATGTCACAACCCAAAATTATTATTTACAGTGGCCGATTTTGTGGTTATTGCACCGCAGCAGAGCGCTTATTGCAAGGCAAAAATGCCGAATACGAACTGATTAAAGTTGATGAAGACCCAGAGAAATTTGACCACATGATGAAAATCACTGGCCGTCGTACCATTCCGCAAATTTTTATTGACGATTTTCATGTCGGTGGCTTTGATGATTTAACTGCGTTAAATCAAACAGGTAAACTGGACGAATTACTCAATCCTTGAGCTGTTTTTTGTTGAGTTACTTTCATGCACACAGAAACGGCGGAGTAAACCGCCGTTTCTGTGTGTCATCAAGCACGCTGCTCTGGTCAATTAGAAACTCTCAGATAAGTAAAAAAACATAATAAAAAACAAACTATTATGCAATATCTTCCCATCTTTATACAAATTAAACAACGCCCCTGTCTGGTTGTTGGTGGTGGCTCTATTGCGGCACGTAAAGTTGCGTTATTGCGAAAAGCGCAGGCGAATGTCACGGTGGTTTCGCCAAAATTATGTGAAGAATTACAGAGGTTGAGTGCAGAACAGTTAATTCAACACGAAAACCGTGAATTTCAGGTGTCTGATTTAGACAGCTGCGTTGCCGTTATAGCTGCAACCGATCAGCGTGCGGTTAATGAGCGTGTTTCAGCACTATCACAACAACTGCGTTTGCCGGTTAATGTGGTGGACAACCCAGATTTATGTAGCTTTATTATGCCGTCGATTATTGATCGCTCACCGGTGGTAATTGCCGTTTCTACAGGTGGTTCTTCACCGGTACTGGCAAGGTTGATTCGTACTAAACTCGAAGGCATCATCCCCAGCGCTTATGGTCGCTTGGCAGAGCTGGTTGAAGGTTTTCGCGACAAAGTGAAAGCGGCTTTTCCTAATGTCGAGTCACGGCGTAATTTCTGGGAAAACATTCTTGGTGGCAGCGTTGCCGAACGCGTATTTTCTGGTCATGAAAACGAAGCCAGAGCGCTGTTACAAAAAGCGATTGACGAGCAAGCGGTGAAACCTGCCATGTCAGGCGAGGTTTTTCTGGTTGGTGCCGGTCCTGGCGACCCGGATTTATTAACCTTCCGCGCTTTGCGTCTAATGCAACAGGCCGATGTGGTGGTTTACGACCGCCTAGTATCACCTGCCATTATGGAAATGGTACGGCGTGATGCCGAAATTGTTTACGTTGGTAAAGAACGTGACAAACACACCATGCAACAGGAAAACATTAATCAATTACTGGTGCGTCTGGCGAGAGAAGGTAAGCGCGTATTACGCTTAAAAGGCGGCGACCCCTTTATCTTCGGCCGTGGTGGTGAAGAAATTGAAGAACTGGCACAGGAAGGCATAAATTTTCAGGTGGTGCCAGGCATTACCGCCGCAAATGGCTGTTCCGCTTACGCTGGCATTCCACTAACACATCGTGATTATGCACAGTCCTGTGTGTTTGTTACCGGCCACTTAAAAAACGGTTCGGTTGACCTTAACTGGAAAGCATTGGCACATAAACATCAAACCGTAGTGTTCTACATGGGTTTGCATGGTGCGCCAACGTTGTGTAAAGAAATGGTGGCGCACGGTTTGCCAGCAAGCACCCCCGTTGCCTTGGTTGAGCAGGGTACCACACCACAGCAACGGGTTTTGATTGCCACCCTGGATACCTTGCTAGAAGTCATTAAAAATGAAGATATTAAGCCACCTACATTGATTATTGTCGGTGAGGTTGTTACCTTACATGATAAATTAAAGTGGTTTGAAGAGCATTATGCTGATAATGTTGATGGTGTTTTTGCTTATAAAGATTAAGCTGGCGTAATCGACGGTCATTGTTGCCTGCAACGATTAATATAAATTTTTGCCATAACTGGGGTTATACCTAAGGTGTTTACCATTCAAACTCAATCTGTTCGTTATTTACCTTTGTTCGCGCTGATATTATTAAGTTTCCTAATGAGCAAGCCGCTTCAGGTGCAGGCTTCGACAGCCGTTCGTTACGTCAGTGATGAACTTAAAATTCCCTTACGCTCAGGCGCCTCTGAAGCACATCGTATCGTTACCTTCATCCGCAGTGGTGCAACACTTACTGTGCTGGAAACCTCAGAAGATGGTCAGTATCTTCATGTCGACGTCAGGGGCGGGAAATCAGGCTGGGTACTAAATAAAGACACCATGGCTGTGGCCAGTGGTCGTGATCGCTTGGCTGTTGCTAATAGACAGTTGACCAGATCAAAACAGCAAATAAAGCAGTTAAACAGCAGTATCGCTGAATTAAAATCTGAAGTCGGCGCGTTGACAAAAGAAAAAGACGGGTTGAAAAGTGAACGAACTAACTTGAGTAATTCATTAGAAGATCTCAAAATTACCACTGCCAATCCACAGGCTTTATCGAGAAAGAACAAAGAGCTGAAAAGAGAGCTGAGCAATGTTCGCAAAAATGAAACGATGTTAGAAGAAGATAATCAGCAACTTCGCAGTAATGACACTCAGGAATGGTTCTTGAT
>CAZMLD010000273.1:0-3468 GCA_964566975.1 uncultured Thiotrichaceae bacterium
ACGAGCTTGTCACTTCGTGACCCCGCATTTTACGGCCGCTTTAACGCAGTATCGCGCCGCATGACAGAATGTCATCACTCCAGAGATTCACACTGCCTTGACGATAACCCGCACTGCGGTCAACTATCTTTCCATTTAATCGAGCAGCCCATGCTCGGAATTTGCAGCTTTGGACCGTGCCCAGTTTGTGCTACCTGCTTCATTGCATCAAACAAGTCACGTTTCACATCGGCAGCGGCCGTTTCTTTACGGCTTTCATCTAAACGCCCACGATACTGTAATTGCAGCTTATCGTTATAGCCAAAAAAATCTGGCGTACACACCGCACCATAAGCTTTTGCCACCTGCTGCGATTCATCCAGCAAATAAGGAAACGGAAAGCCGAATTCCTGCGCCACTTTTTTCATGTTATCGAACGAGTCTTCTTCATAATCGGTCGGATCATTCGACATAATAGCGACGGTGTTGACACCATACGCCTGCAACTCCTTTGCATCGCGCACCAGGCGTTCACGTATCGACTTCACATAAGGGCAATGATTACAGATAAACATCACCAGCAAACCTTTTTCACCACGCGCGGTGGCTGGCGTCCACATTTGGCCATCAATGCCCAGCAAAGAAAAGTCTTCAACTGGCTTGTCAAATTCACATACCGGGGTTTCAAGCGATACCATTTTGTCTATTCTCTTGTTAATTTAATGCGAAACAGAGCGTCGCAGACTGCCCTGTTACTTTAATATCTGACAACCTACACCTTAACACTATTCTTACCCGCTCTGCGTGAAACCAGCGCTATATGGAGAAAACCATGCCAACTCCAGGCAAAATCAACCTCATTTAGCCATTGAAAATATAGAATTAGTAACTATATTTTGATAAAATAGTCGATTGCATTCAGGGACGACAAGCATTGGGCATCTGCTCTGGAATTTTCCACACTTAACTCGGTCAAAAACATACCGAAAGGATGCTCACGAGCAAAAAGTCAACGTCATTAAAACAGCATTATTAAATACTGGCAACAATGCCATATGGACGCACCACTGACGATTTCTATTTTCAGACAGTACCAGAACGAACGAAAAACCTTTACACGCAATATTTCGAGCACTTACTACATTATGGGCAATTCTATGGCATCTCCAATCCTGGAACAAGACAAACAGTCACGTCTTAAAACACTTATCGCGAAAGGAAAAGATCAGGGCTACCTCACCTATGCCGAAGTCAATGACCATCTACCCGAAGGCATTGTCGATCCATCTCAAATTGAAGACATCATCAACACGATTAATGATATGGGCATCCGAGTTATGGAGACCGCGCCTGAAGCCGAATCGCTGGTGCTAACGGATGCCTCGGTCAGCGAAGCCGATGATGAAACCACTGATGAAGCCGTTGCCGCACTGGCTTCAATCGAAACCGAACTTGGTCGCACTACCGACCCCGTGCGCATGTATATGCGTGAAATGGGCAGCGTCGAACTGCTGACTAGGGAAGGCGAGATCGAGATTGCCAAGCGCATCGAAGAAGGCTTAAAGCAGGTATTGCAAGCACTGGCGACCAACCCTAAAACGGTTGGCAAAACCCTGGATATGTGGGAAAAAGTACAGGCCGGCGAAAAACGTCTTAACGAACTCATGGTCGACTTCCACAAAAGCGACGAAGAGCTAGACCGACTCGCCGAAGAAGCACTGCTTAGAGCGGCAAAAGAAGCTGAAATGGCGGCAGCGGGCAAACCCGTCATCAAAGAAGAAACAACCGACGCTGGCCCGGACATCGAAAGGGTCAAAAAAATATTTGCCAAAATCAAACGCGCCCATACCCGCTGCCAGAACACCATAGATAAAAAAGGCAGCACCACAGAAGAAATCAGCAAGGCACGAAGCGCCATGGCCGGCGCTTTTCTCGAATTCAAATATACCCCCTTGCTGGTCAACCGTTTAACCATCGACCTTCACGGCACCATTAATCGTGTACGTCAGCTGGAAAGACATATTCTTAGCCTTGCCGTCAACAAGGCGCACATGCCACGCAAGATAATGATTACCACCTTCCCGCAAAACGAAGTTAACACCAGCTGGGTAGATCAATACTGCAAAGGGCACGAATATTCCGAGAAGCTAAAAGAGCTGGCCCCCGATATAAAAATCACCCAGCGAAAACTGGCCGTTATCGAAAAAGAGTTCGGCCTCACCATTTCTGACATCAAAGAAATCAACCGTAAAATGTCGATTGGTGAAGCCAAAGCCCGCCGCGCCAAAAAAGAAATGGTGGAAGCCAACTTGCGCTTGGTCATCTCCATTGCAAAAAAATACACCAATCGTGGTCTGCAGTTCCTCGACTTGATCCAGGAAGGCAACATTGGCCTGATGAAAGCGGTCGACAAATTTGAATACCGTCGTGGCTACAAATTTTCTACTTACGCCACATGGTGGATTCGCCAGGCCATCACCCGCTCTATTGCAGACCAGGCACGCACCATCCGCATTCCGGTTCACATGATTGAAACCATTAACAAACTCAATCGCATTTTCCGCCAGATGTTACAGGAAATGGGGCGCGAACCGACACCAGAAGAACTGGCAGAAAAAATGGAAATGCCCGAAGACAAAGTACGCAAAGTGCTTAAAATTGCCAAAGAGCCTATTTCCATGGAAACCCCCATTGGTGACGACGAAGACTCCCACCTCGGCGATTTCATTGAGGACATCAACATTATGGCACCGATGGACTCAGCCACCGGCGAGTCGCTGCGCGAATCAACCCGTAACATCCTCACCACATTAACCGCCCGTGAAGCAAAAGTGCTGTGCATGCGTTTTGGCATCGATATGAACACCGACCACACCCTCGAAGAAGTGGGCAAACAGTTCGACGTTACCCGCGAGCGCATACGCCAGATCGAAGCCAAAGCCCTACGCAAACTTCGCCACCCAAGCCGCGCAGAAAACCTACGCAGTTTCCTCGGTGATGACGAAGAATAATACTGACACAGCAAGCAAAGCACGATAAAATATTACCGCTTCGCTAATGTAGATTTCGTTTTATTCGTTGCTGTCGGTACAGACTGCTCAGCAACGAGCGCCAGCACTGCGACGGGCATCTAAACGATAAACAAACGCCATAACAAGCTAAGTAAACACACAATACGGGCCTGTAGCTCAGTTGGTTAGAGCATCCGACTCATAATCGGCAGGTCGACAGTTCAAATCTGTCCAGGCCCACCATTTATTTCCATATTAAACAATATGTTACACAATGTTTAATATCCGTTAACTTCCATCTATTGCACTCTGTGCAGCCTTAGGGCTGCATTTAACAATCCTTAAAGGTAATTATCCTAACACCAGCACAGGCGAAAACAGCACGCACCAAACACGGCTTATCACAGGCAAATATAGCTAGTCTAATGAATACTCCACCGGCTCAAAGCCGGTGGTTTCAGGTTACGGCTAAAAGCCG
>CAZMLD010000274.1:0-3460 GCA_964566975.1 uncultured Thiotrichaceae bacterium
TGCTCGTCAATTAAATAAGGAATCATCAAAAGAAGATTACATAAAAGCAAATCAACTATCGTGGGAATTAGCAATGTGGCTACCTCGGGAAGTCTATATTGAAACTGTGCAGGCTATAGCAAAACCAAGCACCGAATCTAATGAACTGTCTGCCATAATTGGTGTGCGAAAATTACTATTAAAAGAAAAAGCAGGATCATTGTCACAGGATGATATTGCACATCATGCACCTAGTATCGGCAAACAAAACTGCTAACAAGTGACGGTGGTTAAAAGTCAACAATATTATGCTAATTTTTCATCCCAAACGGTACCATTTTTTACCATTGTATTGAGCATGGCGTTCGAGAATAGAGAGCCTACTGCGGAAAGCTCTTTGGCTCATGTTTTTCAATTAAAATCGTTAAACATACTCAATATTCACCTCATTTAATCAGAAAAATCTGAATCAAAATGGCTTTCCCTCGCTACGACTTCTATTCTCAAATAGACTGCTAAGTTATGCACAACCTAGGATGCACATTCAATAATACGAAAAACAATAGGTTAAGACTTTTTTCACCTGCAAAGCCCTGGAAAAATCATCGCAAAGTATTGATTTTTATTTTATTTCTCCTGATAAGAACCATTCGTAATAAGAAAATAAACTTGCTTAAAATCAAGACAAAAAAAACAATACCATTTAATCCACAAAGTTATCCACAGGCTATGACGACCATATGTGCATTATGATCGAGACTGACGACGCCTGCCCTTAAATCGCAGTACGGACTGAATAATTTCACTGTATGGTAACTTGTCTGCTGTGCCGATATTTCCAGCCATTTTTTTGATAAGCTGGTGAATATCGTCAATCATAGGCGGTGTTACTGACTCATTTGTCTGTATTCCTAACGATTTAGCCAGCCCATAAAGGCCACCCGCCTGTACCCGTATTTCCATATTATGTGGTAATGCGCCTTTTATTTCGTTAATTTTTAACACGAATATCGACTTCTCTCTCAGGGTTTTGAGAAATTCGCGGCAGGTGACCGACGACTCAAGCTCACTACAGGCATAACCCTCTCGGTCGGCGAGACAAAAGTGCTTCGCTAAACAGCAACGCGCTCGGTTATTGGTTAATGCTTTTTCAAAAACACAGCGAACCGAAGCCAGTTCATTATAAGTCGACCTGTACTCGTCCTCTTCCATAGCCGACTATTTTTCATGCTCCATGACAATTGGCTTTTCACGATATGCCATCAACTGCTCTTCAGCAAGTAATTGATTATCTGAAAACATCACTTTTATGTGTGATGTGTCATCTTTATCCAGCTCGCCACGTTTGCTTTTAGCAACGTTTTTGGCCTCTCGAAAGGATTCAAAGTCACCAATTAACTCCAGGTTTTTCACCAATTCCATTCCTTCTGGAGAGGTCATTTTAAATACATAATATGGCATAGCGGTTTCTCTCAATGAAATCTTATCTCAAGCAGCTGCGGAATTTGTTAAACTTAAGCCACAGTGCAATCATCACCAATTATACCGAATAGCTTAGGCACACGAAAACATCACATTATGAGTACAAAATATTTTTCCAAAGAACATCAGATCATCGCCACGTTACGAAAAACATTGTCTGAGGTGGTGCGTGATACCACACCACCACCTGGTCGTCGGCATCCGTTAACCCCTCAAACCATTGATAACATTAAACATAGCTTCCTGTTAATCACCGCGCGTGAGAGAGAAATCATCGAGGAGGCAGGTAGCAGCATGAGCAGCCGTCCGCGTTATGCCGATGAGCCTAAAAAATCGCATGTGGTTCAGTTCACCAAACCTAAAGATAAAAATAAAGACTAAATCCCCTGCCAGTGCGCGTTGCTGCACTCCCGTCGTCCGAAATGCGCGCTAGCAGGTAATATTGTTACGCTTTTCGTCTACACTTAATACTGATAACAATAACGCGTAGGTTAACCCCATGAGTGAAGAGCTGTTTGATGTCGCATTTTTCGGCATTTTACAAGCAGGTAAAGACAGAGAAACCGTAATGCAAAATATGGCGACACTGTTCAATACCGATGCCGCAAAACTTGCCCCTTATTTTACGGGCGATCGCAAAGTCATTAAAGGTAGAATCAATGCCAGCTCGGCTGAGAAATACAAAGCAGCTTTAGAAAATGTCGGTTTGGTGATTAACATTGAGCCCTGCCAAATCGAGCAGGACGGGGTCGCAACAGAAGTATCACCCTCGCAGCACCATAAACAGGCGGCAGATACCAGCGGCATATCTCTAGCACCGACTGGTGCGAATGTAATTGAAAATCCGATTGCGGTTCGGCCGCAAGAAATTGGTGATATTAGTGCGATAACAATGGCAGAAATTGGTGCCGATGTTATTGAAAACCCAGTTGAAATTGTTGCTCAGAAAATTGAAGACATTAGCAGCATAACCATGGCACCAGCAGGTAGCGACGTACTGGAACATTCACAACCAGTGACAGCACAGAAAATTGGCGATATTTCAGCTATCACACTGGCAGAAGCTGGCGCCAACATCATCACTAGGAAAAAATGACCATACTTCTCGTTCCCACGCTCTTGCGTAGTAACGCATACCAGCCTCACCTCTACCACCGTCTGCGTTCCCTCGCAGCAGCATGGGAACGATGCATAATTTTCTTTCACTCCAATACACCTGTTATTCACCTTTATTTTCTTTTCTTGCAGAGATAATCCGTAGCTTTACTTTCCTCTCTAAAGCAGTGACAAACTACTAGGATTTTTTATTTAAAGCTTGTTCTGAACAAGAAGCTGATATCCCAGTTACCCAATAAAGCAAACTATTCAAATGGTGTGGGTGGAATAGTTTTATCTGTTGATGGAGGCAAAATTGGTAACACAATAAATGGTTGGTCACCAGTAAGCGTCTTGAGAAAGGCAACTATTTTGGCGTTTTCTTCCTCTGTGTACTTCCTGCCTAACTGCAAGCGACCCATTACATCTACCGCCTCGGTAAGGGTCTCAGCCTCGCCATCGTGGAAGTAGGGGTAGGTCAGCTCCACATTACGCAGAGTCGGCACCTTGAATTTGAACCGGTCTGCGTCTTTACCAGTAACCGCGCTTCTTCCCTCAACTAAACCTGCCGTTATGTAGGGTTCAATAAGCCCCATTTTCTGGAAGGAATCACCGCCTAATGCTTCACCCGCATGACAGGCAACACAACCACTGCTCTTAAAAAGTTCGTAGCCAGCCAACTCTTTTTTGGTTATGGCATTATCATCCCCAAGCAACCACTGGTCGAAGCGGGCATTGGGTGTGGACAGTGTCTTTTGAAATTCAGCAAGAGCCGTTGTTACCTGACTGATGTCAATACTGTCTGTACCAAACGCCAATCTGAATGCATTGACGTACTGAGGGATAGACGCCAGCACCTCAACCGCCAAGTCATGCGTAAATGCCATTTCTAAAGGATTATCGA
>CAZMLD010000275.1:0-3422 GCA_964566975.1 uncultured Thiotrichaceae bacterium
TTAAGTCATGAATTGACATATTGCGCTTAAAAATCCTGTTTTCGCGTTGTAAAACCTCGAAATAGCCTTGCTATTGTCTACAGAGCGTAGGTAAGGGGCCTGAGCAGGAGCGGAAGCTTTAACCGCGTTTCACGCCTTGAGCCAGAATATTTTAATCGCAAGCTGTTTGACCCAAGCTTAATCAGAGCCTCCTTAATAAAATGCAGGAATGACGGGGTAAGTAACGTTGGTATTTCTGGGGTAACTACTCAGCGTGTTATTTACATAAGGATGCAGCTTATTGATTTTTAAGGCATCTGCAACATGGATGTTGCAGTAGAGCGTACATGGATGTATTTACAGCGACCTTAAAAATCAATAAGCTGCATCCTTTTTCTAAATGACGCTGAGTCGTTACTTTCTGGGTTGCAATAAAAATCCACTCAATATGACATAGACCCCGAATATTTCATAGGAATGGCAACAAAAATCAATGACTTAATCATTTTTTGAGTAAAATTGTTGCTCATTGGTAATACCTGACTAAATTACTTGGTTTTATACTTGACTAAATTAGTAGGGATTAAGTAAAATTCACCCTAACTTCTCTATATATGAGTTTTTGATATGCGTTTAACCACAAAAGGTCGTTATGCGGTAACTGCGGTACTTGACTTGGCCTTGCATCAGGATACGGGGCCGGTATCTTTGGCGGCTATTTCCGAGCGCCAATGTATTTCACTGTCTTATCTGGAACAGCTGTTTTCCAAATTAAGACGCAATAACATTGTTAGCAGCACGCGTGGCCCTGGTGGTGGTTATAAATTAACCAATAGCGTTGATGAAGTCAGCGTGTCAGATATTATCCTGGCGGTAGACGAAACCTATAATGTGGTTGACTGTGATGATAACGACGGTTGCCAAGGTGAATATCAGTGCTTAACGCATGATTTATGGCAGGAACTCAGTGATGAAATTCGTACCTTCCTTAGTGGCATTTCTTTAGCAGAGGTCATGTTGCAGGAAACGGTACACGATGTAAAAGCACGTCAGGATAAAGTTGCTGGTAGTCAGCGTTAGCTTTTTATTTTGATGGCGGTATATCTCGATAACAATGCGACAACAGCATTAGATGAAAAAGTTTTAGATGCCATGCTGCCCTATATGGGGCAGATAACGGGAAACCCATCGAGTGTGCATCGCTTTGGTCGTTTACAGAAAGATGCGATTGAACAGGCAAGAGAATCCGTAGCCAGTCTGCTCGGTGCCAGAGCTGAACAGGTTTTTTTTACTAGTGGTGGCACCGAATCGAACAATTTATTATTAAACGGGCTGGATTTAGCAATCCTCGATGGGAAAACGAAGGGTAACAGACGCATTGCTATTAGTGCCATTGAGCATCCGTCATTACTTGAGCCGGCGCAGCATCTGCATTTAGCTGTCGACCTTATTGCTGTTGATGCAAACGGAAACATAAATTTATCTGCTGCTGAACAGGTACTAACGCAGCATACATCACTGATATCAGTGATGGCAGCAAACAATGAAACAGGTGTGATACAAGATCTATCACCGTTAATTAATCTAGCGCATAAACATCACTGTTTTTTTCATAGTGATGCTTCGCAGGCAGCAGGAAAAATACCGCTGAATTTTGTTGATAGTGGGCTGCATGCAATGACGGTTTCATCACATAAAATGTATGGCCCTGTGGGTGTCGGTGCATTGGTGATTGATAAACGCTTGCCGATTAAAAAAATACAGTATGGTGGTGCACAGGAAAAAAATTTACGAGCGGGTACAGAAAATGTTCCTGCCATTGTCGGCTTTGGCAAAGCTGCTCAGTTAGCAAAAGCTGATTTACAATCCAGAAGTCTGCATGTGCAGGCGCTACGCGATAGCCTGGAAAGCGGACTACAAAAAATTAACGCAGTGAGTGTTTTTGCACAGTCATCGGCTCGTTTACCTAATACCGTACAGTTTGGTGTTGATGGTTTTGATGGTGAAACCTTGCTCATGCAATTAGATAAAAAAGCCATAGCCGTTTCCAGCGGCTCTGCATGTACCAGTGGTAAAACGGAACCCAGCCATGTTTTGAAAGCAATGAAAGTGCCCGATACGCTAGCACTTTCAGCAATACGAGTGAGTTTTGGTAAAAATAATACCCTGTCAGATGTCACTGTATTGCTCGATGCACTGCATGGCATTATTGAAAAAAATCGGCATTCATCAGTAATGATGGCGGCCAGCATTTAATGAGTTAAGGTGATAAAAGTGAGTGAACAACAGACGAATAAAAGCGAAAACGAAATACCCATATATTTAGACTATTCAGCAACCACACCGATAGATGAGCGCGTAGTAACTGAAATGCTTAAATTTATGGGGCCGCAGAGTAGCTTTGGTAACCCCGCATCACGTAGCCATCATTTTGGCTGGGAAGCAGAATCTGCTGTTGAAGCTGCGCGTAAGCAGGTTGCAGACCTGGTTGGTGCCAATCCAAAAGAAATTATTTTTACTTCAGGTGCCACGGAATCGGACAATCTGGCAATTAAAGGTGTTGCTCACTTTAATCACAAACGCGGCAAGCACATTATTACCTGTAAAACAGAACATAAAGCCGTGTTAGACAGTTGCCGCCAGTTAGAACGTGAAGGTTATGAAGTCACCTATCTGGATCCCAAAGAAAATGGTTTGCTTGATCTTCAGGTACTTGAAAATGCCATCCGTGATGACACCACACTAGTGTCTATTATGCACGTTAATAATGAAATTGGTGTCATTCAGGACATTGAGGCCATAGGCAACATTTGTCGGGCAAAGAAAATTATGTTTCATGTCGATGCAGCACAGAGCGCTGGCAAAGTTGACATCAATCTTGATGCGCTGCCGGTAGACCTGATGAGCTTCTCTGCACATAAAATTTATGGCCCCAAAGGTATCGGTGCACTGTATGTGCAGAGAAAACCACGGGTGCGCGTAGAAGCGCAAATGCATGGTGGTGGTCACGAACGTGGCATGCGATCAGGCACTCTGGCAACGCATCAAATTGTTGGCATGGGCGAAGCCTTTAAAATAGCCAAAGCAGAAATGGTAGCAGAAAATGAACGCCTGTTAATATTAAGAAATAAACTGTATGACGGCGTAAAAGATATGGAAGAAGTTTATATTAATGGCGATATAAATCAGCGCATTGCTGGCAACATAAACATCAGCTTTAACTATGTTGAAGGTGAAAGTTTGTTAATGGCATTAAAAGAGTTGGCTATTTCAAGTGGCAGTGCCTGTACCTCAGCAAGTCTGGAGCCCAGTTATGTGCTACGCGCATTAGGTCGAAATGATGAGCTGGCGCACAGTTCAATCCGCTTCACTATGGGACGTTATACCACCGATGAAGAAGTTGAACGCACCATTAAGCACGTGCGTACAGCAGTAGAAAAATT
>CAZMLD010000276.1:0-3412 GCA_964566975.1 uncultured Thiotrichaceae bacterium
TAGCAATGTCTCCGTTTAGAAAACCCAGTCATTGTTGTTTAGCTTAGCCACACTGCACGGCGGTTTTTAGTCGTAAATAACGCCGAATACGACGAGACAAACTGTCAATACCAATATTTAACAATGCAGTAATCGCAATCAATACCATGGCACGGTCAAAGCGAATTTCTTCAAAAGCACTGTCGACATAAAAACCCAGCGTATAAATACCTAACATACCAAGAATCGCGGTTTCACGAAAAATGATTTCCCAGCGATAAAACAAAAACGCCAGAAATTGCGGGTATATGCGTGGCACGACTTCCCATGCAAAAAGGTTCACCCCTTTCACGGGATTATCGGGTAACACTATCGCATTGGCATAACGCCCACATAAATGACCAATGATGGCACCATTGTGCAGCATCAACGCAATCACCGCTGGCAACATAGACGGCCCCCACAACTGAAGAAAAATATAGGCCAGTAAATATTCAGGCGTGGAACGTAAAACAACCAGAAAACCGTGTCCTAGTTTTTGCCCAACAAAACCTTGAAAATGACTGGTGATGAGCGGGAACAAAATCAGCGCCAACATACCGCTTAATACCAGTGCTATCTGCGTTAATATTAATGTTTGAATAATGCCATCAAATGCCTGTGTCCAGAACAAATCATGGAACCAGGCAAGTAACTCCTGCACCGCTGAGAAGCCGTTATCGGCCACCCGCACTGGGTAGGGAATAATGTCTTCGGTAAAAAACCGTTTCACATTCGACCAGTTAATATCGACAGCATCAGGTAATAACAAAAGTACCGAGGCTACCAGATAAAACGGTAACAGACGAGGCCGCAGCCACCAGCGTATGCTTGCAATCAACAGATAAAAAGTAAACAGCAGCGCTGCTGCCTGTGAATATAGTCCCTGCTTAAAAAATACCTCAAGATAGAAACCCAGCGTTGGCAGACCGATAAAACCCAGCACTGTACTGGTACGCAAACCGCACTCAAGCCGATACTGGGTGTAGGTTTTAAAGTGTATCCATACCAGCGGCAGTCGCGCATAAAAAAAACGACTAATAGAACCACTACTTGCGGGTAAAGCATTACTGGGCGCATTGTCGGCCTCCTCCAGTATTTCCGCATAGACTTTGGCGCAAATAGCAGAAAAAGGAATGGCAATGGCCAGCACGCCAGTTAACGGGTGCAGCCCAAAAAACTGTAAAAAAATTAATGCCCAGAACAGTTCATGTACCGAACGCAAAACAGCACAAGTCATGTGAATCAGGCGATACTCAAAAACCAGAGCCAGCACAAATCCAGCCAAAGCGCCAATGCCTACCCCTAAAAAGGCAAAGGCAAGTGTGTGCATTAAAGCATCGATTATGTTTTTGTAATCACTAAAATTCGGGCTTAATAAGCCACTGGTGAGACGCTTCATCTCTTGCCACGGGTGCAGCGTAGTGATGGCAATGTCTGCAAACCAGAAACAAACCAGTGCGATAACAATAAACAGTAGGCTGATTTTGACTGCGCGTGATCGGGGATAAACAAACAGTGCCGATTTACTCATGATGTTGTTCGTTGCATAAACAGTTACACATACAAAAACTGCAAATCATCGACGTTCAGATCTTTAGCCGGTTGATCTATGGCGATAACACCATTTTTAACGCCTACTATACGATCTGCAAAACACAAAGCCATGCCAACATCATGCATCGCCAGCACCACGGTTTCATGCTGGCGGTGGAGTAACTGCATAACTTTGTCGGCTAGCACCGAATCCAGTGCAGAAATGGGCTCATCACCGAGCAAGACTTTATTGCCCTGAAACAAAGCTCGGGCGATGGCGACTCGTTGCTTCTGCCCGCCGGACAGTTCACCTGTCGCCTTAAACAACACCTCATCCAGTTCAAGTGATTCGAGAAGTTGCCTGACTTTGGTTACCGGTTTGCGCTGAGGCCAGAGCAGGTTTAACAGGTTATAAAAGGTATTGTGTTGATGAAGCTGTCCCATATACACGTTATGGTAAACACTTAATGCTTCGACTAGGGCAACGTTCTGTGGCACCAGCGCACAGTGCATTTTCTGTTGCTGATACAGGCTGCTTAGTAAAGTCGATTTACCTGCACCGCTTTTGCCCAGCAATGCCACATGCTCACCGGCTTTAATTGACAGATTGATATTGCTTAAGACTGCCGTGCCTTGGTAGCACAGGGTGGCGGATTTTAACTCAAAGGAAAAAGGCACCATGGCATTACACCCAGCAAAAAATAATGCGTCTAATCAATGAGGCCAATTTTTCTTGCGATATTTTTAATCGGCTTATAGTCCTCGTTACTGGCTTCGATAAAACCACTGCGTGGAAAAGCGGCGAGTAAATCGGCATCGTTCATGGTTAACAGAGCCTGTTGAAGCTTTTCCTTAAAACCTTCACCCCAGGTATGGTCAACATCACCTCGTACACTCCACTGGTAGTCGGGGTAAGGTGGTGTTCTCCAGATAACGGATACTTTATTGCTGTCTATTTTCCCTCGCTGTTTTTCACTATGCCAAACCTTGAAGTTGACGGCACCAACTTCATACGCACCCGATTGTACCAGTGCAATAGTACGGCTATGATCTCCGCTAAAACCAACACGCGAAAAAACCTCTTTTGGCGAGGATTTAAAATGTTTACGCACGTGATACTCAGGCATCAAACGACCTGAAGTTGAACCTTTGGAGCCAAAAGTAAAGACTTTGCCACGAATGCCTTCTGGAAAACTCTCTGAAAATTGTAAACCGGTAGCCGTGTTCGCTATAAAATAAGTTTTAAACTGCCGGTCTTCGACACCCTGCGCCAGCGCTTCTGAACCACTGACCAGATCACGCGCCTTGACCCCAGACAAGCCTCCAAACCACGCCAATTGCACCTGATTATTACGAAACGCTGATATTGCTGCGGCATAAGATTTAACCGGGATATATTTAACCTTTACGCCTAATTGTGCTTCCAGATAAGCCGCCACTTTACCAAAGCGCTCCTGTAGTTTCGTTTCGTCCTGGTCGGGGATGGCAGTAAAAACAAAATATCTGTCTTGGCTGTCTGCCTGCACACTAAAATTTAACTGTGCAAATAAAATCACAAAAAATAATAACGGCTTAATCACAAACATGTTTTTTATCTCCTGAAGTATTAATTCGACTATTTCGTAGTAACGCAGAATGGTTGAGGTCTCGGCGGATAAATTGAAATTTATGACTTCCTGCAAATTTATCCGTCATCAGCAAACAAGCGATAATACCCCGTCAAAAATATTGTCACTAAGCGCTTAGAAAATCAACCAGATACAGGTCAATAATTGAAATAATACCATTCATAGCCACCACTCCCGCGATAACAGGAGGGCTACCGTTGACTCTGTAGCATAAGCGCCTAATCAAACAC
>CAZMLD010000277.1:0-3346 GCA_964566975.1 uncultured Thiotrichaceae bacterium
AAAAACTGGACTAAAAATCTCGATTTTTCGCTACGGTTTCCATTCTCGGACAAGCACCTAGCAGAAAAAATTATTAGTTGAGAGTATCAAAACATGATTATTAAATGGACGATAGAGAAACAGCTGGGTAATTTCAGGCCTGTACTGAGCTATGAAATCACCTTGGAAGGTTTTGAGAAAAAATTAGCGGTGGCGACAGTAGAAGTTACCAGTGCGATTGCACAGGTGCCAGAGTCTCGCAACCGATTCTGCCTGCCGAACAGCAATGAACGTGTGGCTGGCTGGCAGCCAGCAGCATTTCACCGTATTTCTACGCCAGGCTTTCGCCGTGGTGTGACGCAAAAACGCATTTTATTGCCCTTTGTATCGGCTAATGAATTTGTTGAAGTAGAAGAATCATTCAGTCTGCTACGATCAGCATTTGAAAAAGAAATGCAGTTAACAAAAAACAGTAAACCCGTGCTTATTCGAAAAGAACTCAGGCTAACAGAAGAAACCAATCGGCTTATGGCTAAAGATATCGTTGCTCATAAAATGTTGCAACTGGTTGGTGGCTGAGCAGTTCGGGTAGAACACGATTTGGCAATGGCTTACAATTCGCTGTCACTAAATAAATCGTCGTCACTAAATAGCTCATCTTCGTCGAAGAAATCTGGCGGGTTGCCATCATAAATTAAAAACTCACGCCGCAACTTAAAAGCATCACGCATAAAGGCATATTTATCAGGCGCGATGCTGTCGAGTACGTTGCTGGCTCCCAGTAGACCAGCACGTAAATCAACATATTTAATGGTTAATGTGGTCAGACCCTGCTCCAGCGTTTGAGACTGGAAGGCAGGGTCGAAAGCAGTCCAGTCTACAGCCATGCCTGAAGTATGGCGAAAAGTGGATGGCCCCAGAAATGGCAACACCAGATAAGAGCCGCTGCCCACTCCCCAGACTGCCAGTGTTTGGCCGAAGTCTTCATTGTGTTTTGGCAGGTTCATGCCTGAGGCGACATCAATTAAACCGAAAACACCAAACGTACTGTTGAACACAAAACGGGCGGAGGTTGCCGTTGCATCGACAAGTTTAAACTGAAGTAATTGGTTAAAGAAAACCACAATGTCATCAACATGACTAAAGAAATTACTCACTCCCTTTCTCGCAGCACTGGGTACTATGAAGTTGTAGCCTTTAGCCGCAGGTTTTAATGCGTATTGATCAAAGCCTTCATTAAACGCAAACATGCTGCGGTTAAAACTTTCAAGGGGGTCGTCTGGGTTAGGTGGGCCTTTAAGCGTAGTGCAGCCGCTGCTTAATAAAAATGCAATAAAAAGCAAAAGACTTTTCAAAACAGTATGGTGATAATTAGTACGGTTCATTGCTTGAGTTTATCAGATCAGGCAGGAGTCGTGGCATAGTGGCGTTGACAATAACAGTATTGATACGGGAAAAAGGTGAAGGTGATAATGGTTTTTTCATGCTCAGCATTTGTTATGCACCATGTTCAGAGCCAGTTGTGCAATGTTTTTGGCACCGTTGCCACCGCCGAGTTGTTGACGAATTAACGACAGTTCATGTTTCATTGTGTCGTAGTATTCTTTTTCATTTAATAAGCGTAAAGCCTCGGCGGCGATATCAGCAGGGATAGCACGGTGCTGAATAAATTCTTTTACAATTTCCTTGCCGGGAATGATGTTAACCAGTCCAATGTGTTTGAGCTTGACCATTCTGCTTAAGATGAAGTGGCTTAAGCTCGCTATTTTGAACACAACAACCATGGGCACTTCCAGTAAACCGATCTCCAGGGTGGCGGTGCCAGAGGCGGTGAGTATAACGTCACAGGACTGAATAACGTCGTAAAAGGGTTGTTTTGTTGTGGTGATAGAAAGCGCTGCCATGCTGGCGCGAAAAGGCGCCAGGTCTGCTGCGGTGATGGTGCTGGCAATGGGAAGGATAAACTGAATATCAGCTCGGTGGTTTTTAATCTGTTTTGCGGTTTCAAGTAATATGGGGAGTACACGTTTGATTTCGCCGCTGCGACTGCCTGGGAACAGCCCTAGGGTGGTGTTATTTTTGATGTTTAACTGTGTTCGTGCCTGTTGTCTGGTTTTGTTCGCCACCACGTCATCAGTGAGTGGGTGGCCGGTAAAAGTGACTGGCACATCGGCATCTTCATACAGCTTTTTTTCAAACGGTAAAATAACCGCCATGTGGTCGACAATCTTCGCCATTTTGTAAACACGTTTGGGTCGCCATGCCCAGACTTGAGGGCCGATATAAAACAGCACTTTAGTGCCGTGTTGTTTGGCGTAGGCTGCCAGTTTCTGGTTGAACTCCTGGTAGTCTACAAGAATGAGTAGGTCGGGTGTATTGTGTTTGATGTAGTGTTGCAGGCGTAGCAGTTCAGCTTTAATGCTGCGGTACTTGAGCAAGACTTCAACCAGCCCAACCACCGCCATGTTGTCGATGCTGGTGAGTATCTCAACACCAGCCTGCTGCATTTTCTCACCGCCCATACCAACAAATTTTAGCTGGCTGTCGCGTTTTTTCATTTCCTCAATCATGCGTGCGGCATGGGCATCACCCGAGGCTTCGCCAGCGCTAATGAAAACGGTTTTGATGTTTGAGCTGGAAGTCGCCACGGTCTCGTTATATGGTCTCGTTATTTTGTGCTGTTAAAATGCTACTGGCGTATGATAGGGGTACTTTTGAAGAGTGGAATTTTACCTGAATGAAGATAACATTGCTGGATGAATTGCCCGTTATTCACGGTTTGCTGGCAGGAACGGACGAAGCTGGGCGTGGGCCGTTGGCGGGTAGTGTGGTTGCCGCTGCGGTGATACTGAACCCTGATGTGGTCATTGTGGGGCTGGATGATTCAAAAAAACTGACAATGAAAAAACGCCAGTTTCTGTCTGCCGAAATAAAACAAAAGGCACTGTCGTGGTCGGTTGTTAGCGTCTCAGCACAGCAGATTGATGAAATGAATATTTTACAGGCATCGCTGTATGCCATGAGAACAGCGGCTGAACAGTTATCGGTTCGTCCCGATCATATTTTTGTTGATGGCAATAAAACCCTGCCTGCCTGTTTTTGTGACAATACAGCAATTATCAAGGGGGATGCGCGCGTTGCAGAAATCAGTGCTGCTTCCATTGTGGCAAAAGTTGAGCGTGATGCACAGATGGTGCAGTTACATCAGCTTTATCCTGAATACGGTTTTGACCAGCACAAAGGTTACCCCACCAAAGTGCATCGTGAGGTTTTACGTGCTATCGGGCCTTGTCCTGAACATCGGCGAAGTTATGCGCCAGTACGCGAAGCTTTACTGGCAGGAAAGCAGCCATCATAAAATATTTTT
>CAZMLD010000278.1:0-3338 GCA_964566975.1 uncultured Thiotrichaceae bacterium
AAGTTTCATAAGTTACCTGCCACTCACCACCCCATTTCAGGCTGTATTCGTATGGGTTATCTGGCTGCCGAGTAAACCATTGTTCAAGACCGTTCTGCTCGTTTAGCTTAGCCGATATCGCAAACATGCCGTATAACGGACTATCTACACCACCTGCTACGTTAGCCGTAACATAAACCACGGGCTGTAGATTTTTGTGGTGGATTACCTGCTCACGTTTACCCTGCTGGATACTAACCAGCTCGGTTAGTGGTACTAGGTTGCCATTTACTGAGCGTACCTGCAAAGCCAACACTTGTTCGAGATCGGCCTTATCTTCTTCTGCAAATTCGACACGCACAGGTATTGCATATTTAGCATTTGCACCATGAAGGAAGGTCACGTCCCAACCATTTAACACCGTTGCCAGCGCTTCTGTTATCACCTGTTGCGAGACCCCTAATCTTGCTGCACGCTGGCGGTCAACAACAATGGTTAACTTTTCTGCCGGATACCCCACACTATCATCAATATCAACGATATAGTCGGTGGCTTCAAATATTTCACGTAATTTTTTAGCCTGTTGTATTTGTCCTGCATAGTCCAGTCCATAGATCTCAGCAACAATGGGCGACATCACTGGTGGACCCGGTGGTATTTCCACAATTTTCACGCTGCCATTGAATTTTTCTGCAATTTTTTGTAGTGGCCCACGCACTGCCATGGCGATCTCATAACTTTTTCGCTGACGGAGGCTTTTATCCACAAGATTAACCTGTATATCGCCAAGGTTGGCCGCTTCACGTAAATAATACTGTCGTACCAGTCCGTTAAAATTGATTGGTGCGGCGGTGCCAACATAAATTTGATAGTCGGTCACTTCATCAAGATTGCCGATGTATAACCCCATTTCATGTAACACACGACTGGTTTGTTCAAGACTTGTGCCTTCAGGCATATCAAGCACTATCTGGAATTCTGCTTTGTTATCTGAAGGTAGCATTTTTAAAACAACGGCCTGTACTACCACTAGCGAAATGGACGCCACTATCAGCAGCATGATTGTAGCCAGTAACAACCAGCGGTTTCGGTTGCCTTTTTCGACACCTAAAAACGGGGTCATGACACGAATAAAGAATTTTTCTATTGCTGGCTTTTGTACACGTTGAGCTTCTACCGCAGTATGCGGCTTAACCTTGGCGAGGATAATATTGCTCATCCACGGGGTGAAAGCAAAAGCAATTATCAGTGATGCCAGCATACCCATACTGGCATTAATAGGAATCGGGCTCATATAAGGGCCCATTAATCCAGAAACAAATGCCATTGGCAATAATGCGGCAATAACCGTAAAGGTGGCTAATATGGTCGGACCACCCACCTCGTCCACCGCGACAGGTATCAGTTCTGACAATTTCTGTTTGCCCAGCGCCATATGGCGATGAATGTTTTCTACCACCACGATGGCATCATCGACCAGTATGCCGATGGCAAAAATCAGTGCAAACAAAGATACCCTGTTCAGGGTAAAACCATATGCCCAGGAGGCAAACAGAGTAACCAGTAGTGTCACCGCGACTGCTGCACCGACAATAAGCCCTTCGCGCCAGCCCAGTGCCACCACCACTAGCAAAATGACGGACAGCGTTACCAGTACCAGCTTCTGCATTAATTTTTCTGACTTGGCCTGGGCAGTAACGCCATAATTACGAGTAATAGTGATTTCGATGTTGTCTGGTATAAAAAGACCTTGTAACTCATCCAGGCGCTGAACCACCTGTTCAGCAATCGCCACCGCGTTACTGCCTGGTTGCTTAGCAATCGCCAGCGTCACCGCCGGTCGCGGATTATTGATGACGATATGTTCACTGTTATTGTGCAGTGCTGGATTACCCCTGCCTTTGGCAATGGAAACATATTGCGAGGGTGAATCAACACCGTAGTTTATTTTTGCAACATCTTGCAAGTACACCGCTTTACCATTAAACACACCAACGATTAACTCACCAATTTCATCGGCAGCCGTAAGAAATTCGCCTGCCTGCAATAAAATTTCACGGTTATCTGTGGTGATGGTCAAGCCAGTACGCACATGGTTTGCCGACCTCAGCGCATTGCCTAAATCATTTATGTCAATGTTATAACCCGACAATGCCTGCGGATCTAAGATCACATGCAGCACTCTTGTTGGGCTGCCAATGGTATAAATATCTCGTGTACCATCAATACGCTTAAGCTCAGTTTCCAGTGTGTGAGCAACCTTACTTAATTCAAGCGCACCCACTTCTGGGTTTTTCGACCACAAAGTGGCACTAAGTATGGGCACGTCATCAATGCCCTTGGGTTTGATAATGGGCTGGCCAACGCCCAAGTCTGCGGGTAACCAGTCCTGATTTGAGTACAGTTTGTTATACAGTCGAACGATGGCATCGGTGCGATTTTGTCCAACCAGAAATTGCACGGTAAGCACTGCCATACCCGGCGTCGAAGTTGAAAAAACGTGTTCAATGCCACTGATTTCTGAAATCACCTGCTGAGCAGGGATTGCCACCAGACTTTCCACTTCTGCAACTGAGGCACCGGGAAAAGCAATGAATACGTTGGCGAAGGTGACATTAATTTGCGGGTCTTCTTCTCGCGGTGTCACCAAAATAGCAAACACCCCCAACAATACGCCAACCAAGGCAAGCAGTGGGGTTATCTGTGTTGTTAAAAAGTGTTTGGCTATGCGTCCTGAAATACCAAGTTTAGTCATCTCAATACCCGACAGCCTGTTGACTAACCGCTTGTCGGCGTTGTCGCATTAAAATAATACCCGCCTTAATCGGATCCAGTGCAACACGTTCTCCCTCAGTTAGGCCTGATAAAACAGTTTGCATGTCACCATTAACCCTGCCCATTCGTACATGCCTGAAATGAATACCACCGTCTTCAGTTAACACGTAGGTCGCCGTTAGTTCAGAACGTTGCACAATAGCTTGCTGTGGCACCATCAGCACCTGCTTTTCTCCAGTGACCAATGACACTTTAACAAACATGCCAGGAAACAAACCTTCAATTCCCTGCGGTAAATCTAACCTCACTTTAAAGGTATTAGAAGCACGGTCTGCAATCGGAAAAATAGTAATTTTTTCGACTGCTATCTGACTCTCGCCACCATCTAAAGGGTTATCAATATGAACAAAGGCTTTACCGTACTTGCGAATTTTATTGATAAGATTCTGCGGCACGGCGACATTAACCCTAAGCTTATCCAGTGAAACACCAGTCATCAACTTCGACCCCATCTGCACAGCTTCACCGACTTCAACATGACGTTGCGTAACAATACCGCTATACGGCGCTTTTACTCGGGTATG
>CAZMLD010000279.1:0-3331 GCA_964566975.1 uncultured Thiotrichaceae bacterium
TTCACGAATGGTTTGAACCAAGTCGATCATGTCGTCTTCACGCATACCGAAGGACCAGTCAGGGAAAAACTCGGGTGGGTAGGCATTGCCGGTACGTGGGAACGCCTGACCAATAATACAAATTCTTGCGCCATTGATTTCTTTGATCACGTAAGGCTGGAAGGCATGGCCGGTGTCTTCGTTATACAGACCGCTGCCGTCAAAGCGGTCGACCAGATCCATGAAGCCATCATCCATCAATGATTCGTCTCTTACACGGACATTTTGACCGATGAAATCACCCTTGAATAAGGCGACATTACTGAGTACTTCTTCGCGGTTATAGGTGAATTCCCAGTGACCGACCATAACATCAATGCCGAGGATGTTTGAGGCTTCAACCATGTCAACACCGCGTGTCCACAGAGCAGTGCCAGAGCCTTGCCACATGTCACCGCCATCAATGGTGAGGGTGTTTTGCTGACCGCCCGCTTGTTCGCGTAAGCGATTCAGCAGGGTTTTCATTTGTGGGAAACCGCCTGTTTTGCCGTATTTTCTTGCCGCATTTTGAAAATCCAGATAAGTATAGGCGTAGGATTCGGGTGTATCTGGTTTTAGGTTCATCGCTTCCAGTAGCTTTTTACCAACCAGGTGAGGTGGTCGACCAAAAGCGTCACCAACGCCGAGGTTTACGTTTGGCTCTCTAAAATAAACAGGCTGTAACTGACCGTGGAAATCGGTGGTATGAAATAATCTGACGTTGCCCTTCATCGGTAAGTCGTAGAAGTCGTCTGATAGGGTTACCGTCTCTGTGGTTTCGTCAGCACTTTTGTTGTTGCAGCCCATTAACAGAGCGGTGCTGCCTGCTGTGGCGCTGAGTCCCATTAGTTTCAGGAAGGTTCGGCGATCAATAGTAGGCATAGGTATTCCTCATAGTTATGTTTATGTGGATTTTATAATTATTTTCAAATCCATCCGTCATAGTAACGTAATTTAATGAAACAGGTTAGGTGTATTGTTAGAAAACTTTGCACGATGCATTTTTTCGCCATAGCTGCTTTAGAGCGGTCACAAATGCTTATTTACTCTGTGTGGACTGCCTTTTTTTGACAATATTTTTATTGCTATGGGGAAAACCTGCATCCTGCAAAATTATCTGTTCGTTCTGTACTCTGTATAGCGAGCCAGGCAGGTGTCTGTAACAGGCAATAAAAACCCTTTTTGATCTGCCGACAGACAAACCAAAAAGGGTAAGTTTTACAATCGATTGTTACTGATTGACCGGTGAAGCAGGGTCAAACAGATAAGCCATCACATCACTAATTTGCTGCTCGGTGAGAACCTCATTGCTACCGAATCGTGGCATTTCTGAACAGGGAAATGACGCGTGCGGGTTAAAGATGATGCCGTAAGCGTAGCTCAACATTGCATCGCTAGAACCACGTATTTTGCCATAAGCTTTTAGACTAGGCCCAAGCGTTCCGTAGGCAATCTCGTTTGGATCTAACTGATGGCAGGCATAGCAGTTGCCACCCGCACTGCGCTTACTGTGATTATCCGTTTTGTGACCAACTCGAAATCCGTAGCCAGAACGAGCAATAGCCTCACCTTTTTTCCAGTCACCTAGTTTAATGCCAGATGCGGGTATGGTGATCGACTCACGTGCAATCTCCATAATTTTGGCCGCTGTTTCACTATCAGCGGGTTTGCCGCCAAGAGCGGAACAAATCCTCTGGGTAGTATCCTGAGTCAGTCGTTCTTTAGCGGTCGTTCCTTCCTGAGTTTTCTGACCTAGGCGAAAGCCTTTCTGCTCAAAAATCATTTTTTCAGCCAGTGCGATTGATTCGGCGTTCATCACCGCGCCAGTATCTTCTTTAGCTTTGTCGGCTTTTGTGTTTTCTGGTTCAGCAACCGTTGTGCAGCTGTAGACACCAAATAACAGCCCTAGCGTAAGGAATGCTGGAGCCAATTTGTTTTTATATTTCATCATGTTTTGTTCTCCTCAATTATTATTCTCTGATTGACATCTGCAATTAGCGCTTCATGTCGGGCAGGATGGCAGGTTGGCCACGAGCGGCATCTGTCCAGTACGAGATCAGTGCAATTGATGCGTCAGAAGTGGCTTCTACGCGACCCTGTCGCATCTGCCAGTAACAACCACGTACACGGTGCTGACTACTACGCACGTTGTCGTGTCCAACTCGGAAAGCAGGCCAGGAGATAGCCTTGGTCCATTCTTCAGGGACATTGATATTAGGCAGAACCGAGGCGCGAATTCGCTTACCGGTTTCACCGTGGCAAGTGTTACAGCTGAAATCTAATTTGCCTGCACGACGATGAAACAGTGCTTTGCCCGCATTGCGCATTGCTATTTCTTTCGGGTGATCCATTGGTGGGTTCCAATTATGCCCATTTGACAGGCTGCCAATGTAGGTTTGTAATTTCATCATGTCAGAACCAGAACCATGACGTTTTTTGACAGGAGCATCACTCTTGGCAAAACCTTGTATGGTAACCATGCAGTGTACCAGACGACTTTCCAAGTCCATGACTTTGCCCGTGTCGGCAAAGTAACGCGGCATTTCGGTATACGCGCCTTCAAGTACGCCTGGCCCTTTGCCAAAATCGCAGCTTTCCAGTGATGCATTTTTAGGGCCACGTTTTTCCATAAACAGCTCTTCACCCTCGTCAACAATCCAGTAGGCAGGGTTGTCGGCCATCATTAAACGGTTTTGTGGGCTTTGCGTGAGATACGCTGAGTCGACCTTTTCAATCAGGCTGTCTAATATCTCTCCCGGTGTCATGCTGGGGTCAGCGTTGGCTGTTGTGCCAAAAGCCAGCAGGGCAATAGGCAATATCATTAATGTTTTTTTAAACATGTAAATCTCCTCCTAAACGGTGGTAATTTTTTGTCATTGTTTTTTTATTATTATTTGTATCAATAAAGCGGTGGGTAAGTGATTAATCACTTGCTGCATTACTTAAGCGTGGCTTCGGTAGCATCGCTTTTACCGGTATTATCGACCCAGCTAATTTTTAATGTGTCACCTGCTTTAGCGTCGGTGAATTTAAAAGAAAGAAAAGGGTTTTTGGAAATAGTGGCATTCCACTGCGCCGTCATAACGGTGCTGCCGCCGTGTTCACAAACCACTTCCTGAATGAATCTAGGCGGAATTAATTCGCCCGTTTTTTTATCCTTACGCAGGCCAGTTTCCATTGGGTGACTGATTAAACACTTTACGTTTGCCACCCCGTCTCTGATTCTTGCGCGTACTCTAATTGATGATTTAGCCATCTTTGTGTAACCTCTTTAAATTTATGTTTAACCGCCGCAGCCGCCGATGGTGACTTT
>CAZMLD010000280.1:0-3327 GCA_964566975.1 uncultured Thiotrichaceae bacterium
ACCCGTAGAGTGACTACGAGCAAAGCTAAAACACTTGGAAAAAACCTTATGTCAGCATGTTAAATACTCTCGCTACGATTCAACTGCTTTTTTAAGGTTAAAGGAACATGAACATGAAAACATCAATATTAAAAGCCATTCCATTCGTTGCACTGTTTGGTCTGTTATTTTTACTGAGTGGCTGTAGTCAAACCGTCACACGTATAGACTCAGATACAGTCACCGATCTCAGTGGAAACTGGAATGATACCGATTCGCGTCTGGTCTCACAGGAGATGATTCAGGATCTGCTTTCACGCGGCTGGCTAGCAAAATTTAATCGAGAACAGGGAAGAACACCAACGGTTATTGTTGGCATGGTGCGTAATTTAAGCCATGAACATATTAATACACGTACCTTTATTGCTGATATGCAGCGTGAGTTGATTAATTCAGGTGAAGTGGGTTTCGTCGCTTCGGCAACAGATCGTCAACAGGTGCGTGATGAAATTAAACAGCAGGATTTACATGCAACAGAAGCAACACGCAAAACCATGGGACAGGAAATTGGTGCTGACTTTATGTTGCAGGGCTCGATTAACACCATTATTGATGCAGTGAGTGGTGAGCAGACACGGTTCTACCAGATTGATTTAAGCCTTATTCAACTGGGCAGTAACCGAAAAGTTTGGGTAGGGCAAAAGAAGATTAAGAAAACAATCGAAAAAGGTGGCTTCCGCCTGTAATGCCAAGTTTGTCAAAAATACCATCATGCAGGCAATGATTCGGAGAGCTTCTTTAAACGTACGCCGACAGCCGTACTACAAACTGGCTTTGATATTGCTCAGTGGATTTTTACTGCAATCCTGTGCAAGCTACAGCAACCACAGCAGCTTAATGCGAGACAGTTTACTTCAGGGTAAACCCCATCTGTCACTTGCCCTAGCAGAACAGAATGATCTTGAGCAGGTTGAAGTGCTGTCTTCGCTTAATAAAGGCATGTTGCGCCGTATTAATAATGATTTCTCAGGCAGTAACCAGATTTTTGAAGTTGCCAAACAAAAAATCGAACAGCTTTACGGTATTAGCATTAGTGAAAACTTTGCTGCGTTGACCATTAATGAAACATTACGTGGCTATCAAGGCGCTCGATATGAGCAGTTGTTACTACACGCTTACATGGCAATGAATTATATTCAACTGGGGCAGCTTGAAGGCGCGCGTGTCGAAATGCTACAGGCCAATGTCAAAATGTTGGGCTGGGGAGATGAACCTGAAGAAAATGCTTTTCTTCGTTATCTCGAAGGTATTATCTTTGAAAGCCTGCATGAGCTGGATGCAGCGCTTGTCTCCTATCGTAAGGCCTATATTGCCTATCAGGAGAAAGCCGGCGTTCAATACCCGTTTAGTTTTGCTACCCCTGTCGCTATCAAAAAAGACTTATTACGCTTGCTTGCCTGGCAGGAATTATGGGATGAATATGAATCGTATAAGAAGAAATTTAACAAGACCGATTATACCAGCGAACACATTCGTCCAAAAGCCAGGAAAAACATGGGTGAATTGGTGGTTATTTTAAACAATGGACTGGTTCCAGTAAAAACTGAAGCAGTGATCCATTTTTATTCGCCAGAAGTGCAAAAAAACTTGCGTGTTGTCTTTCCCGTTTATAACGAAGCCAAAAAACGCCTGTTTATCCCACGCATACATGTTAATAAAAAACAATATTCAATGGAAACCGTGCAAGATGTTG
This sequence comes from uncultured Thiotrichaceae bacterium, assembly GCA_964566975.1. Classification (GTDB taxonomy): domain Bacteria; phylum Pseudomonadota; class Gammaproteobacteria; order SZUA-229; family SZUA-229. The sequence goes on from CAZMLD010000280.1 coordinate 1,733, forward strand.
ATGCACTGGCGCGGTATTCGTTAGCGCAGGCAATACCTGGGATTATGCTCAGAGCAACGGCGCGCGCTGTGATTAAATATAATAATCAACACGCCGCGCAGAAAAGCAGTGACCTTGCTGGGCTGTTAATGACAATCACGAACATGCTGACAGAAGTGGCGGATACACGAAGCTGGCTCACGTTACCACAGGAAATACAGTTAAGGCGGATAACATTGCCTGTTGGTGAGCAGCATGTACAAATAAAAATGCAAAATTCAAACGGGCAAGTTATTGATGTGATTGAAGAAACCGTGACTATCGAATCCAGGCAGTCCAGTTTTTTAATTAAGCACTGGGTTGCACCTGTGGTCAACACGCCCTTAGCGAAGATGAATGGCTTGAATACTCAGCGAAAAAAGGAATAAGCAGGGCTTTGCCGCTGCCTGATGGAATGAAAATGAAAAAAATACTGCAATTAAAAATGTTAATGAGCGTTTTTATCCTTACATCGTGTATGCAGCCTGGCGTGATGTTAAGCCCTGGTGAGACACCGCAGTGGTTGCATAGCGAGCCAGATATGTTTCCACACTTTAAATATTTGTCGGCAACCGGTTCTGCATCGAAAACCGAGCAGGCAAAAGCACGGGCATTGTCGAATTTAGCAAAAATTTTTGAAGTACAGATCAGAGAAGTGGCGACCATCTCAACAGATATACAAACTCATAAAAAGTATATGGCTGAAAAAGAGGGCGTAGAAACGGTCGCAAAAAGTACCCGAATCACCAGCTCGATAAATTTAAAAGCTGACAAAATGGTTCAGGGGGCGCGTATCGTCGAACAATGGCACAACCCTGTCGATATGACTTACCATGCCCTGGTCGTATTAGACCGCACACAAGCAGGCAATAATATTCGACAGGCAATGAATCGGCTAGATGAAGAAACACAACATGCTTTAAACCAGCAGCTACAACAAAAAAATGTATGGCTTAAAATTGCAGATTTACAGCAAGCCAGTGCGCTGCAACAAGATCGCCAAAGCTTGCAGAAGACGCTGAAAATTATCGACATAAAAGGCAAAGGGGCGGTTTCACGCTGGAATTTGGCCGAACTTAATACGCAGTTACAACAGGCGTTAAGGTCGTTACCCTTAACTACCGTGGTAAAAATGGACGATACGGGTGGTTTACACAGTATCGTGCAAGCTGCTGTGGCGAACGCGGGTTTGAATGTGACAGATAAAAATAATGCTTCAAGTTATCAGCTAGTTACCAGCTTGGTAACGCAACAACCCGTTATAAAGGATAACTGGCACTGGTTACGGGCAACACTAAAAGTTGAGTTGATTGCCGAAGATGGTGTGACGGTAATCGGCCATCAGTCCTGGCCACTAAAAGTGTCGGCTGGCAGCACCGACCAACTGCAACCGCGAATGCTCAAAGCGGTGGATAAAACACTAAAGTCGGAACTGCTACACAGCATGTTTACGTTTGCCAGATAAATGATTTTTCTTAATATCGGCTGCACCCAATATTTCTCGTTTTGCCTTTATCGCCCTGATTTTTAAATGCGGTGCAGCAGGACTGTTGTAATCGACACTATTATTGTAAAAT
>CAZMLD010000281.1:0-3302 GCA_964566975.1 uncultured Thiotrichaceae bacterium
AACCGCGCACGTTGGTGGCTTTCGGCACCGATAACATGGCAGTTGAGAGTGGATAGGTCACCTGGTCTTCGACCACCTGTGGTGCCTGCCCTGGGAAACTCGTTTTTATAATAACCTGCACGTCAGATAAATCAGGTATCGCATCCAGCGGTATTTGTTTTATCGAGTGAATGCCCAGACCAACAACAATGAAAGCCAGCATTAACACCATGAAGCGGTTATGGATCGACCAGTCAATAATTTTTTCAACCATTACTGACTACCTTAATGGCTCATCATCGCGCCCACCCCTGTGCCACCTAATCGTTTTAAACTACCGCGCATACTGGCTTCGGAATCAATCAAAAATTGACCAGAGGTAACGATGTTATCTGCTACCTGTACACCCTTGAGGATCTCCACATAATTGCCACTTTCGATGCCCGATATAACTTCACGGGCTTCAAACCTGCCCTCACCCAGGGCAACGATAACGCGCTCCTGCCTACCCGTTCTAATCAAACCTTCTAGTGGAATCACAATGGTTTCTGCTGTCGCGCCACCATATATTTTCACCCTAGCATACATATTGGGCTTTAATAATTCATCAGGGTTGTCAAAGCGCAGGCGAACTTTTAGCGTGCGTGTTTTCGGGTCAAGCACGGGATATATAAACTCAACCTCGCCCTGCCAAGTTTGACCAGGCAAAGATGAAAAACGCACTTCGGCTGTTTGCCCGACTTCTACCCAAGCAATCTGACGTTCAAAGACCTCCGCCAATACCCAGACACTGGATAAATCAACCATGGTCATGACTTCCATTTCGGGTTTAACAAACATGCCTTCACGGGCAAATAACTGAGACACCACACCATCATGATGTGCGTAAATCGCAATACGTTGCGCGACTTTTCTGCTTTTTTCCAAGCGCTTAATATGTGCCGCAGAAATACCCAGTGCAATCAGCCGTTGTTTTGAGGCATGAATTAGCCCAGCATTGCCGCTGGTTAATGCTGAAACCAGTTCATCCTGGGCATTGACTAACCTGGGTGAATACAGATCAAACAGAAAATCCCCTTTTTTAAAACGGTCGCCGACAGACTCGACCGCCAGGTTTTCAATCCAGCCCTCTGTTCGCAAGTGAATGTGCCTGACTTTCGACTCATCATAACTAACATAAGCCACCGTATTGATGGCTCGCCATAATCGGCTACGTTCTGCTTTTTGCGTTCTCACACCCAGGTTCTGTACCACCACGGGTGAAATTGAGACGGTACTGCTGTCACCGTCTGCACTGGCAAAAAACGGCACTAGATCCATGCCCATTGGCGACTTACCAGGTCTATCTCGACGATAATGCGGATCCATGGGCGCGACCCAGTATAAAACTTCTGGTTCATTATCTGCGGCGTGACTGACGGATAGAGCAGAAACGAAAGCCAAGCTCACGCTAACGACTAAACAGAAAAAAGCTGAAAGCGGTATTTTTATCATGCGTATGTTCATTTTATGTCTCCACCTATTTCGCCACCTATTTCGCCACTAAGGTATAACAAACGCGCCTGGGCGCGAGTACGATCAACACGCACGCGTAAGGCGAGCAGCTTGATCTCCAGCTCGGTCATTTTTGAACGCATTAAGGTGGTAAATTCGGTGACACCACTTTGGTAGGCGCGAAGTGTAGCCTTGGCATTATCTCTGGCGGATGCTAATAGTTGTTCATCATACAATTGCTGGCGCTGTGCCAGACGTTTATAAATAGCCCGATCTTTTTCCAGCCTACGTTTTAACTCACGCAATTTATCATCGCGTTTAAATTGAGCCGCACTGGTTTTTTCAATATTGGCTGACACCCGTTTATCCTGCCGATTAGCACTAAACAGAGGAATATCCAGGGTGACCATTGCTGCCAGCATATCAGCGCGGTCACTGCCATTCGGGTTGTTACCAAAGCGTTTGCGGTATTCGACAAAGGCATTCAGCCCCGGACGATAACCCTGCTTTGCTAATGCCACCATGCTGCGACTGGCGTTAACTTTCGCTTCCTGCATGACGATAGCTGGGTGTTTAACCAGCAATGCATTGAAATTACTGGTATCGGGGATAGCTGCTAACACTGGCAGGCTTTCCGGTATCGCCTGATATGCCCGTTCGCCCGTCCATTGTGCCAGAGCAGCACGGTATTCATCCTGTCTGCTCAGTGTCTTTACTAGGCGATCATCCAGCCGTGCAAGTTCGAGGTCTGCCCGTAATACATCCTGCTGCTTCACTCGCCCTGCGGCGTAATGCGCCTGGGTGATTTTCACCAGACTGGTAAACAATGCACGGGTATCGTTAATTATTTTTTCTGACTGCACTTCGTAGTACAAATTGAGATAGACCTCACGTAGGTCACGAAGTATTTTCAGCTTTTCATCGTCTGCCTGTGCGAGGGCGAATTTGGACAGCCAGCGTGACTGCTGCTGTTTATATTTGAGGCTGTCGCCTTTGGGGAATGCCTGTTGTAGACCCAGGCGTAATTGGGTAGTCGGCTCCTGCGTGGTACTGAAGGTATCAATAGGCAGGTTAAACATGCCAAGACGTAGTTGAGGGTCTGGCAAGGTATTGTCAGCAATCGACTGCTGTTCGAACGCGCGTGACGATGCCAGATAACTTTTTACCATCGGGTCATCACTTAATGCCAGCTGCTCAGCCTGCTTTAAACTTAATGCCCAAAGGTCATGACTCAACAATAAAACAACAGCAAACAAAAAGGCTGACGACAGACTTTTATAGTATGAGGTTTTTACTAAATTTGATTGACGCATCGCCAAGCTCCGTAAAAAAATGCAATAACAGCACGTTACTTCAAAGTAACGAGAGGTAATTATTTTTTACGAAAGTGCTAATGGAGGCCGCGAAGGCGGGGAAAGTACTCTGAGTAGAAGTGTGGTGGAAGACAGAAATATTTTTTCAGTATGAACAAAAACGGGCGTATAGGGTGAAAGCTGCATGATTAGTGAAAGGTTAAAGCCGATATCACAGTTACCCGTGCAGGTTCTGGCACTGGCATCACAGCAACAGTGTGTAGGCTGCTGTGATGCCTGTTGTTCATGTTCGCTGTGCTGCTTTACATCTTGCTGCTGTTCACCTTGCTGCTGTTCATGATGGTGGTGGTGTACGTGGCTGCTAGCATCAGAAGCAGCACTGACCGCGAGCAGAACGCTGTTATCTTTCTGTATACCATGACCAGCTGACATGGTGACCATCGCATCCATATCACAATGTGAAATCGGCATCGCCAACGCACTACGCATGGGCGCAAACATCAATAAAATGATGAG
>CAZMLD010000282.1:0-3274 GCA_964566975.1 uncultured Thiotrichaceae bacterium
CATTATCGTCAGTCACAAAGTACACAGTCGCCACGGGTTATTGAGAAGTTACTAAGCACGTGTTTTATAGAAAAATCACTCAAACCAGATGACACTCGCCATACGCCCCGTATTCTGCTGGCGGCGAAAAGAATAAAACTGCTGATTATCACGATAAGTACAATAATCAGCGCTTGCTATTTTCTTAATACCTATAGACTGTAGTTCAATTCGAGCTAATTGATAGATATCACATAAATAGCGCCCTGTTTCGCCTGCTGCAAAGGCTGAGCGGTACATGCTATGTTTAGTCGCAAAGGCGGTAAAAACCTCAGCACCCACTTCAAATTTCTGAGCTCCGATAGCAGGACCTAGGCTAACCAGAATGTCACTCGTCGGAGAGCGCATTGCTTTCACCGTGTTGCTGATAATGCCCGCATGCAAGCCGCGCCAGCCCGCATGGGCTACCGCCACTTCGCTACCGCGTTGATTACAGAAAAAAACGGGCAAACAGTCGGCTGTCATCACCGCACAAACCCTGCCTTTGCCACTGGAAAAGCTCGCATCCGCCACATACAGACCATTTTCCGTTGTTTTAGCAGCGCCAGGCTGGTCTATGTTTAACACTTTATTGCTATGAACTTGCTCCAGCCAGACAGGTTCTGAAGGTAACGCTAAATCAGCGTATAATTTTTCACGGTTGCGCTTTACCGCCTGTGAATCGTCACCCACATGCAAGGCAAGATTAAATGCCGAAAAATCACCTGTACTCATGCCAGCTTTCATACCACCTTTTCTTAAGCTGGTGTAAGCATGAACATTATGCGGCTTATCACCCTGCCAGCTCGCTTTTAAGTAACCCGACTTACTCATTTATTTGGAGATCGACCTGTAATAAATGGATTAATCTTTGCATATCGTCTGGCAGCGGTGCTTCATACGTCACCTCCTGTGCCGTGCCAGGATGAACAAAACTTAACTTCCATGCGTGCAGTGCCTGGCGTTTAAAACCTTGTAAAAAAGTTAGTAGTTCTGCGGTTGCTCCTGCGGGGTTACGATGGCGACCAGCGTATACTGGGTCGCCGACGATAGCATGGCGCAAATAACTCATGTGTACCCGTATCTGATGGGTACGCCCAGTTTCCAGTTGCACTTTTAGATGGCTATGCTCACGAAAACGCTGCAACAAGCGATAATGCGTCACCGCCTCACGGCCATTTTTTGTTACTGCCATTTTGATGCGTTCACGCGGGTGTCGCCCAACAGGCTGATCTACCTTGCCACCACCTGTCATCACGCCATACACCAATGCTTGGTACTGCCGTACAATCTCATGCTGTTGAATTTGCTCAACCAGATATTTGTGGGCACTGAGATTACGCGCCACCACCATTAAACCGGTGGTGTCTTTATCCAGTCGGTGTACAATACCGGCGCGTGGCACTGCGCTTAGTGCTGGGTCGAAATGCAGCAAAGCATTTTGCAAGGTACCTGAATAATGCCCTGCCGCTGGGTGTACCACCAGCCCCGCCGGTTTGTTTACCACAATAATGGCTTCATCTTGATGGATAATATTTAGCGGTATATCTTGTGCAACACATTGTTGCTCTGATTCAATGCTTAATACGGTTAGCTGCAACTGCTCGTCACCCAGAACTCGGGTTTTGGGTTTGGCGGTTTTACCATTGACCAGCACCTGCCCCTGCTCTATCCATATTTTCAGACGGCTGCGTGAATACTCAGGAAAAAGCATAACAAGCACAACATCCAGGCGCTTACCTGCATGCTCTTCGTTTAAAGTTTTAATTATTGCTGCTTCAGCCATACGCCCTCGGGTTGAACTTCGTTATAATGCATCATTCTAATCCAGATATTATTTATTACTCAAAAAAAGATTCTAACGTGAAATCATTAATGCGACCTCTATTTCTTTTATTTATTGCCCTCTTTCTTTTCGCCTGCGCCAGCCCTGAGAAAGATGAAACCGCCGCCTACACAGCGAAAGAACTGTATGCTAAAGCACAAGCATCAATCAAAGCCGCTGAATTTGAAAGCGCCGTTAAATATTTGGGTACACTGGAGGCACGGTTTCCATTTGACCCTTACGCAAAACAGGCACAACTGGAAATTGCCTTTGCTTATTATAAATTTGGTCAACTCGATCAGGCCACCAGCGCTATTGCACGCTTTGCCCGTCTGCACCCCCGAGACCCGCGCATGGATTATGTGCATTATTTAAAAGGGCTGATTAATTTCAACCGTGGCCAGGGACTGCTTGATGCTTGGTTCCCTAGGCAAGCATCAAAACATGACCCAGCCGTGCTGGAGCGGTCATTTAATGACTTTGCCACACTGGTGCGCCGTTTTCCAGACAGCCGATACGCCGGTGATGCACATCAACGCATGATTTATTTACGCAACCAGCTTGCACACAAAGAAATTCTTATTGCTGAGTTTTATGTAGCACGCGAATCATGGCTGTCTGCGGCTAATCGTGCCAAAGTGGTCATTGAACGATTCCAGCAAACCATCTGGGCTCGACGCGCACTGGATATCATGTTGCAGTCCTACCAGGAATTGGGGCTGGACGTTCTTGCCACTGGTATCCAACGTGTCATTGATTATAATACTTTTTCAGCTAACACAGCGGCGATAGACCCTGACAAGTATGACAGCACGCCACCTTCGATGCTGACCCTTACTTCCGACGATAGCCCGAGGTAATCGGGTAACGCCTGTCGCGACCAAATGCCCGCCGCGTAATGCGAATACCTGGCGCTGACTGGCGACGTTTATGCTCGCTGCGCTGCACCAGGGTAATCACCTGTAACACGTCTTCCCGCGCTAAACCTTGCGCCACAATCTCATCGACTGGCATATCCTGTTCTATTGACAGCTCCAAAATGCGGTCTAACACGGCATAATCCGGTAACGAGTCCTGATCGCACTGGTTCTCTCTCAGTTCGGCAGTGGGCGCTCGCGTCAATACGCGCTCAGGAATCACTGGCGATACATGGTTTCGATAACGGCATAATTCATACACCAGCGTTTTGCAGACATCTTTTATTGGCGCAAAACCGCCACACATATCACCATATAAAGTGGCATAACCCACCGCCATTTCACTTTTGTTGCCCGTGGTTAATACCATACGCCCTTTTTTATTTGAAATAGCCATTAACAACACGCCTCGGCAGCGTGCCTGAATGTTTTCTTCAGTGGTATCAACTGCCGCACCCGCAAAGGCGGGCGCGAGGGCGGTCAAAAAACGGGTAAACACCGGCTCAATGGAAAT
>CAZMLD010000283.1:0-3265 GCA_964566975.1 uncultured Thiotrichaceae bacterium
CCCATAATTTTTTGGCTATTTTTTTAATTTGAGCTGCTGGCGAAATATTTGTATTAATAACTCGATGTTCTTTACGCTTGGATAATTTGGCCGAGTGATAAAAGCGATGCGCCGATGCGGGCCAGGCTCATTGAGGTGAGCCGCTTTTAATTCTGAGTTGTCTGATAGTAACTGGTCGAGTGCCATTGCAGGTACCAGCGTTGTGCCGGTACGACCCGCCACCATTTGCACCAGGGTATTTAAACTGGTGGCGGCCAGTGATGTGTCTATTTCACTCGAAGGTAACTTGCAGGCAGCCAGTGCGTGGTCTTTTAAGCAATGTCCATCTTTTAATAACATCAGACGTGTTTTTTTTAATTCAGTGCCAGACAGTTTTTTTTGCTGGGCAAGTGTGTCATCACGATGCGTTATCCAGTAAAAGTCTTCCTGCCAGAACTCATAGGCAAGTAAACCGTCGATATTAAATGGCAATGCCAGAATAGCGGTATCGAGTTCGCCATTTCTCACTTGCTGCACCAGCACCTGAGACTGCTCTTCGATTATTCGCAACTGAAAATCTGGGTATTGATGGCGTACCTCGGGCAAAACCCCTGGTAGTAGATAGGGGCCGATAGTGGGAATGATGCCGAGTGACATTGGGTAGCTCAAGGGAGCGGTTAATGCCTGACCTAACTGGTACAGATCATCCATTTGAATTTTTATGTGATGGGCTTTTTCCAGACACAGTTGACCAATTGACGTCACTAATACTTTTTTATTATCGCGCTCAAAAATCTGGAAGCCTAACTGCTTTTCCATTTCTGTTATCGCGGTGCTGAGTGCCGATTGCGAGACCGAGCAAAGTTCTGCCGCTTTTCTGAAATGCAGTGTTTTTTCCACCGCCAGTATGTAAGTTACCTGTTTTAATGAAATCATCTTATCTTCTATTTAATAGATTGTTGTTATCGATTTTATTCAATTTACTGGAACAATTAAACCCCTTAATCTCTTATCCATGGTGTGGCAGGAGCCGCACCTATATTTTAAACCCAATCAAGAGAAATATATTATGAGTATGATCAATAAACCAATCCCTGAATTTTCGGCTGACACTTTTCACAATGGTGAATTCAAAACCACAACCACAGAAGATGTAAAAGGCAAATGGTCGATCTTCATGTTTTACCCAGCAGACTTTACCTTTGTTTGCCCGACCGAGCTGGAAGACATGGCAGCTCATTATGAAGAACTACAGCAGCTTGGTGTTGAAGTCTATGCGGTATCTACCGATACGCATTATTCACACAAAGCATGGCACGACACCAGTGAAGCGATTGGCAAAATCACCTACCCAATGATTGGCGACCCTACGGGCAAAATTACTCGTGGCTTTGATGTGATGATTGAAGAAGAAGCACTGGCTTTGCGTGGTACATTCCTAGTGAATCCTGAAGGCATCATCAAAGTGGCAGAAATTCACGACTTGGGTATTGGTCGTTCTGCCAAAGATATGGTGCGTAAAGTGAAAGCCGCGCAATATGTTGCTGAGCATGATGGAGAAGTTTGTCCCGCAGCCTGGGAAGAAGGTCAGAAGACGTTGACACCGAGTCTTAGCCTAGTTGGAAAAATCTAAGCATCATTTTTGCTTTATGAGAACTGTAGCGGGCAATAACGATTGCCCGCTACCATTTTGAGGGAAGGTGAGTTATGTTAACAAGAGAAATTAAAGAAGCCCTTATGGGTTACACCGCAACCATGAAAAACAAGGTGACGTTTGTGGTGCAAACGGGTGAGCACGAAAAGCGACCTGAGCTGCTTCAATTTCTGACTGACTTTGCAAAGGTCTCAGATAAAATTAATGTTGAACAACGTGATGTACCGGATCAATTACGAAGCCCAGTTAGTTTTTTGCTAGAGGTTGATGGCAAGGCCAATGGCATTCAGTTTAGCGGTCTGCCGGGTGGGCATGAATTCAATTCGCTGGTGTTAGCTGTATTGCATTCCTCGGGAACAGCATTGAAGCTGGACGAGACCCTGAAGGGCATGATTGCCAATGTACAGGCAGAATTAAAGTTCGAGGTTTATATTAGTCTCAGCTGTCAGAACTGTCCGGATGTGGTGCAGGCGCTTAATCAGTTTGCCACGCTTAATCCGAATATCAGCACGGAGACCATCGATGGCGGGGTGTATCCTGCCTTGATTGAAAAAAACAATATTCAGGGTGTGCCAACGGTTTTACTTAACGGTGAGGTTTTTGCAAATGGTAAGGTTGACACCGCACAGTTACTGGACAAACTGAAACAAGAATACCCAGATATTAGCGCCAGCGCAGCGGAGCAGGCCTTGCCTTTGCAGGATGTGACGGTGATTGGTGGTGGTCCAGGTGGTGTCTCAGCCGCTATTTATGCGGCTCGTAAGGGGCTTAAAGTCACCATGATTGCCGATCGTTTTGGTGGTCAGGTGAAAGACACACTGGCGATTGAAAACCTGATTGCTACGCCAAAAACAACAGGGCCTGAGCTTGTTGGTGCGTTACAGGCGCATCTGGATGAATATGATATTACAATGAAACAGCACTTTCGAGTAGAAAGTGTAGAAAAAGGCGAGATAAAGTCAGTCCACCTTTCCTCGGGAGAAGTGATTAAAACCAGAACATTGATCGTCGCCAGTGGTGCAAAATGGCGAGAGCTGGGTGTGCCTGGCGAAAAGGAAAACATTGGTAATGGGGTGGCATATTGCCCGCACTGTGATGGACCTTTTTTCAAGGGTAAAGATGTTGCTGTTGTTGGTGGTGGTAACTCCGGTATAGAAGCGGCGCTGGATCTTGCTGGTATGGTTAAATCAGTGACAGTGTTTGAGTTTTTACCTGAACTGAAAGCAGACAGTATCTTGCTCGACCAAGTGAGAACCCGGGACAATATTAGTATCCTGAAAAACGTTGCAGTCAAACAGATTATTGCAGATAACGGCAAAGTTAGTGGTATTCAGTATCAGAGCCGAGAAACGGATGATAATCACAGCAAAGACCTTGATGGGGTATTTGTACAGATTGGTCTGTTACCCAATAGCGGCTTTTTGAAAGGCGTGGTTGAACTGAGCCAGTACGGTGAAGTGGTGATTAATGAACGAGGGCAAACCAGTGAGCCTGGTATATTTGCTTGCGGTGACGTAACCACGGTGCCATACAAGCAAATCATCATAGCCATGGGCGAAGGTGCCAAGGCATCACTGGCAGCATTTGACTATTTGTTGATGAACGCCGTTACTGAGCAGCAGGCAGCGTAAA
>CAZMLD010000284.1:0-3242 GCA_964566975.1 uncultured Thiotrichaceae bacterium
TTTTCCAGCCCAATCTAAAATGATCACCAATGACACCCTGCACCATTTCTGCTGGTACAACGCGGATCGCAGCCACCTGTGTTGGGCAGGCTTTTTCACAAACACCGCAGCCAGTACAAGCGTTACTATGCACCAACGGCACAAATCGAGCATGTTTGCTTATTTTACGAGGGTGATGTTCTATGGTTATGGCTTTGTCTATAATCGGACAGACGCGATGACAGATTTCACAGCGCAGACCTATCCATGACAGACAGTTTTCGATGTCAATCACTGCCAGCCCCATACGTGAATCATTGATGTTTTCCAGTGAATGATCCAGCGCACCCGTTGGACAGGCTTTGACACAAGGGATGTCTTCACACATATAACACGGTGTTTCGCGTGGTACAAAGTAAGGCGTGCCAATGGCGACCATTTCACCGGCAACAGCCAGCTTCAAAGTATCGTATGGGCAGTCACGTACACACTGCCCACATTTAATGCATTTGGCATTAAAGGCAGACTGGTCATGCGCCCCAGGCGGGCGAACAACATGCGTTGCCGCGTGAGTCTGTTGCTGCAAGAGATTTGACCAGAGCAGACCGCCGGTTGCGGTTAACGCAACCGTTTGCACTGATTTGGTCAAAAACTTTCGACGTGATGCTTTATTTGGCATACTGTAAATTCATTGCAAGCTGCCGAGACAGGTTTACCATGCCTCGGCAGCTAAACAATCAGGCTTTATAAACCTTAGCGGCCGATTTTTTGAAGTCCTGTTCTTTGGACATGGGACAGGTTGCATCAAGACACAGTTTGTTTATCATCACCGATTCATCAAAGAAAGGAACAAAGGTATAACCTTTAGCCGGCCTGTTTCGGCCCGATGTTTCAAGCCGTGCTTTTACCTTACCGCGACGTGTTTCTATCCACACCAGATCATCTCGTTGTAAGCCACGTTTATCTGCATCAGCAGGATGCATCCATATCTGCGCGCTCGGTACCGCACGATGCAACTCAGGCACGCGACGTGTCATGGTGCCGGTATGCCAGTGTTCTAGCACACGACCCGTGGACAACCATAAATCATAGTTATCATCTGGCTGTTCTGGTGGCGCTGCGTATGGACGGAAGAAAATTTTAGCTCTGCCTCCAATATCTTTCTTTTCCTTGTTGGTCACTTGATCGAGATCACCGCTTGGGATGGACTTCATTAACTTGCCATAAAAATCAAAGCCCTTGCCTTTGGCAACATAAGAATCATATTTTTCATTAAAACGCCATTTGGTTTCTTTGCCGTTGATCACCGGCCATTTAAGACCACGCACATCATCATCGATGTAAGTATCAAAATCAGCCAGATCATGACCATTACCAAGGGTAAACTTGCGGTACTCATCGAATAAGGCTTTTTCAGGAAACCAGCCATCAGCCAGCTTGTCGGCAACATGGTTGCCATGACCTTTGGTTATTGCATTGTCATGCGGCCATTTGACTTTTTTGTTGTCAGCGGTAGCGAATAACACATCATACAAGGTGTCATCCGGTGAATAGCCCATTTTAATGGCATCATCAAGCACACTGGGTAACGTATCATCTTCAAAGCCTTTTGCTTTTAGCCCAGCGACCTTATGCTCACCCCAAACTTCTTTTAGCTTAAACCGTTTGGCAAATTCCATGCCCTGCCAGATATCACCCATGGCTTCACCAGGCGGATTGACCTGTTGCCGCCATGCCTGAGTACGGCGCTCGGCATTGCCATACATACCCCATTTTTCGTAAATCATCGCCGTTGGCAGAATCAGGTCAGCAACTTTTGCGGACACCGTGGGGTAAGGATCGGATACCACGAGGAAATTATCCGACTTACGTGCCGCTTTAAACCAGTGGTTGGCATTACCCGATGCCTGAAAAGGATTGTTCACCTGCACCCATGCCCACTTGATGTTGCCATCTTCCATGCTGCGTAAAATTTTAGTAATGTGCGCGCCGACTTTAGGGCTGATGGTGTTTTTCGGTACTTTCCAGATTTTTTCTGAAATATCTCTGTGCCCAGCATTCATCACCACCATATCTGCCGGCAGACGATGAGCAAAAGTACCAACCTCACGTGCTGTGCCACAGGCAGATGGCTGACCGGTAAGTGAGAAAGCACCATTACCTGGCATTGCCTGCTTACCCAGCAGATAATGCAAGGCATAAATCTGCTCATTCACCCAAGTGCCTCGATAATGTTGATTAAAGCCCATCGTCCAGAAACTGAGTACCTTTCTGTCTTTTTCTATATAAATATCGGCAAGCGCTTGCAACTTCTTCTTGTGTGATTCCAGTGATTCATCGACATCACCTTTAGACAGTTCAGCAACAAAATCCAGCGTATAAGGTTCGACCCCTTTTTTGAAGTCATCAAAACTTATCTGCCAATGTTTCATCGCTGATGTACGGTTGTTTTGTTTGACCTTCTCTCCCGCTGTTCGGCGCTGGGCAATGGCTTCATCTTTATCCAGCGTTATTTCCAGCTCTTTTGCTTGAATGTCTTTTTCCGCGTCGAATGCGTACTTTGAAGTAGCGCGCATACCATAACCGATGTCATAGGGGCCAGTGGCAAACACACAATGTTTGTCGACAAAATCATGATTAACCGCATCTTGTTTAATGATTTCACGTGCAATATAATTCATGATAGCCAGATCAGTACCCGGCTTAAAGATGATTTCTTCATCCGCGATATCGGAAGTCTGGTTGGAACAGGTAGTCAGATTAATGAGTTTGACATTTTTTTCATCTGCTATTTTCCGATCGGACACACGCGCCCATAAAATAGGATGACACTCAGCCATATTGGCTCCCCAAGTCACTACCGTATCGGTATATTCGATGTCTTCGTAATTACCGGCCGGCTCATCGATACCCACCGTGGTAATAAAACCGACCACAGCGGATGCCATACAGTGACGTGCATTCGGGTCGATATTATTACTGCGAAAACCAGCCTTCATCAACTTTGACATGGTGTAACCTTCCTGAACGGTGTACTGACCAGAGGCAAAGACAGCAACACCGTGAGGCCCCATTTCCTTATAGGTCTTCTTGAACTGCTTTTCCATCTCATCAAACGCCTGATCCCAGCTCACTGGATGGAATTTACCGTCTTTGGCAAATTTGCCGTTTTTCATACGCATCAATGGCTGAGTAAGTCGGTCTTTACCATACAAAATTTTACCGTTGAAATAGCCCTTAATACAATTTAGGCCTCGGTTTAC
>CAZMLD010000285.1:0-3230 GCA_964566975.1 uncultured Thiotrichaceae bacterium
AACAAGATTAATTATGCTTCCACTTAACCTTGGCCGCCTAAAGGCGTGGGATTTAAAGCCCCGATAGGGGGACTTTAAATCAAGCGTTTATCTTCTATTTTCCCATAAGGCACTAATCGCTGCAATTCCCTGTGCACCACTCTGCCATGCCGTGTCCAAGTCAGCTTCAGAAACCCCGCCCAATGCATAGACTGGCATGGCTACATTTTCAATTAGCGCTGAAAACGGCTGCCAGCCCATCGCCGGCACTCCTGGATGACTAGCCGTTTCCTGCACCGGTGACAATACAACAAAATCGGCTTTTAGCTTTGTCGCAAGTAACAGCTCTTCCCTGTTGTGACAGGATGCAGAAAACAATAAGCCCTCAGGCCGCTGTTTCAGCGCGTGCAAGGTTTTGCTGTCAGCATGAAAGCCAGAAAAAGTTATTTTTGAGCGCTCAATATTTTTCAGGCAACTTGCTGGCAGGTTCAACATTAAGTTTGCCTTAGATTGAGAACATAATGTTGCTGCCTGCTCAAGAAAAAATGGCAGCTGACTAAGGCTGTCAGAGTCAGACTCTTTTATACGCAACTGCACCAGTTTTATGCCGTTATTCAGTGCTTTTTGTAACTTATCAATAAAATCCACACGATCCGCAAATGCGCCAGTGATTAAATATTTATCTGGCAACTGCAACGCATTGATAACAGATAAATTGGCTGCGGGGAAATCAGCAGCAGCCAACTGAGAAATCGGCAACCATTTCACCGACTGACCTTCAGCACCGATTGCCTGCCCCTGATATAACACCACTTTACGTACGTGCAAATACACCGTTTTATCAGGGTAGTGGTGATTGATCGTAATTAACGGACGCGACTGTATAATTTCAAGATTAAGTTCTTCCTTAATTTCACGGCGCAGGGCTAGGTCAATGGTTTCACCTGATTCTATTTTCCCGCCAGGAAATTCCCACAGCCCACCCTGATGTGCATTTTTATGGCGCAGGCTGACACAGACTTCATTGCGAGTATTAATAATAACGGCAATCGCTACATGAGTGGTATCAGACATAGAAAATCAGGTGTTAAACACGGCCTTCCAAATAATCTAGGTGCGGTACTCAGCATTGATACGCACATATTCATAAGACAAATCCGAAGTCCATATGGTGGCAAGTTGATCACCTCTGCCTAATTCAACATGAATACTTATCTCGGCTTTATTCATCACCGTCTGACCTTTTTCTTCTGTATAGCCCGCATCAACAGCACCGCCGCGAACAATACAGACAGCATCAAGATAGATATTAATACGGCTTATGTCCATTTTCTCTATACCTGAACGACCAACCGCTGCCAGTATTCTTCCCCAGTTTGCATCGCTGGCAAATAAGGCCGTTTTTACTAATGGCGAATGGGCAATAGTATAGGCAACTTTTTTCGCTTCCACTGTCGATTCTGCTTGCGAGACAGTAATACTGACAAACTTCGTTGCCCCTTCTGCATCACGCACAATAGCCTGCGCCAAGTACTGGCAGAGCTCATTTAATGCATCAGTAAATATTGCTGCCTGTTCTGATTGGCTGTGTAGCGCGGCATTACCCGCTTTTGCTGTTGCGATTAATACACAGGCATCATTGGTTGAGGTATCGCCATCAACAGTGATCGCGTTAAAACTATCCGCCACTGCCTCAGACAAACATTGCTGTAAGAAATCCGCCTCTATATTTGCATCGGTGGCGATA
Source organism: uncultured Thiotrichaceae bacterium (assembly GCA_964566975.1). Classification (GTDB taxonomy): domain Bacteria; phylum Pseudomonadota; class Gammaproteobacteria; order SZUA-229; family SZUA-229. The sequence goes on from CAZMLD010000285.1 coordinate 1,727, forward strand.
AAAGATAACATGGTCGCCATGTTTGGGCAGATCATGCCCGAGCCTTTGGCAATGCCGCTAAGGGTAATCTCGTGACCATCTAATTTAATTTTTTTTGATACCGCTTTGGCGATGGTATCTGTCGTCATGATTGCCTTTGCCGCAGCCAGCCAGTTATCTTCAGCGAGATCGTCCAGCACGCTATCGATACCCGACTGCATTGCCTGCATAGGTAACGGCTGACCAATGACACCGGTAGAAAACGGCAGAATTTGTTCAGTCGAGCATTGCAGTTTTTCTGCTAGCCAGGCACAGCTTTGTCGTGCATTTTCCTCACCCTCTTCACCCGTACCGGCATTGGCATTACCCGAATTAATCAGCAAGCCTCTAATTGACTGACTGGGCGAAGACAGTGCTAGGTGTTTTTTTGCCAGCGTTACTGGCGCGGCACAAAAGGCATTCTGGGTAAACGTTGCGGCGCAGGTGGCATTTTCATCAATAGCCAAAACCACCAGATCATGCCCCCCGTTTTTCTTAATACCGGCCGCTACCGCCGCAAGTTTTATTCCTGCAACAATATTGACGTTATCTGGTGCAAAAAGCCCTACTGCCATTTTAGATTACCGAGGTTAAAATTAATGAGGTGACTGCCACGCTGCCACGTGGGAGTGCATACATAAGCGTCAATTATTACGAATCGTATGTTGATACATGGCAGTCAGTATGCATTCCCACGCAAAGCATGGGAACGAGAAACATTAAGGCGCCTCTGAACAAGTCCAATTATTTTAGACTTACCAAAAGTGTCTAATTCTGGGTCTATGCCATATTGAGTGGATTTTTATTGTAACCCAGAAATACCAAAGTGACTTACCCCGTCATTCCTGCATGTTTTTAGCAGGAATCTACTCTTCAGACAATAGATTCCCGCTAAAAACATGCGGGAATGACGGGAAGGATAATTCTTTGGTCACAATAAAGGTCCACTCAATATGGCATAGACCCCTAATTCTAATCGACTTAATCAGAAGCGCCTTAAAAGAAAATCAACCGTCTGCTAAGATAATTTTCCGTGACACTGCTTATATTTTTTACCCGAACCGCAATAACAGGGTTCATTACGACCTATTTTCTTCTGCTCACGATGGTAAGGCTGCGCGACTGGCTTTTCATCACCCTGTGATTCTGCCTCTTCTTCCTGTGGCTGCTGCATGGTAGCCGCCGCCGCATGTTGATAGTTTACATTCTCAATTTGCGGATTCTGTTTGGCATCAAGTTGCTCAACCTGCTCATTCGACTGAATTTTTACTTTTGAAAGAATGGTGACAACTTCGTGTTTAATACGCTCAAGCAGCTCACCGAACATTTCAAAGGCTTCACGTTTATACTCCTGCTGCGGGTTTTTTTGCGCGTAACCGCGCAGCCCAATGCTTTGACGTAAATAGTCCATGGCGGCGAGATGTTCTTTCCAGAATTTATCCAGCACATTTAACATGACATGCTTTTCATAATTACGCATGCCATC
>CAZMLD010000286.1:0-3213 GCA_964566975.1 uncultured Thiotrichaceae bacterium
CAAACCCCCATCTTCTAGGAGCGGGGCAGGCTGGTATGTTCTCATGACTCAACCCCGATACCCTGTGGCGCTGGCAGTTTTTCCGCAATATGTTTCATATGTGAAGTCAGCACATTCATGTAATGTGGAATAGGAATTAAAAAAGCATCATGCCCCTGATTCGCTTCTATCTCGATATAACTCACTCTTTTTTCCGCCTGTAGCAATGCTTTTACTATTTCTCGTGAGCGCTCGGGTGAAAAACGCCAGTCAGAGGTGAATGAAATCACCAGAAACTGTGCATTGGTCGACTTTAGCGCTAGCGCCAAGTTATCGTCATAGTCACCAGCAGGATCAAAATAGTCCAGTGTTTTCGTCATCAGCAAATAGGTGTTGGCATCAAAACGATCGACAAATGAGCGTCCCTGATAACGCAAATAACTTTCCACCTGAAAATCGACATCAAAACCAAAATTGAGTTTACCCTCACGTAATTCGCGACCAAACTTATCACGCATCGCATCATCGGATAAATAAGTAATGTGCCCCAGCATTCGCGCCAACATTAAACCTCGGCGTGGCACGGTATTTTTTTCCAGATAATGCCCTTCACAAAAATCGGGATCAGACATGATGGACTGGCGAGCAACTTCATTAAAGGCAATATTCTGTGCGGACAGTTTTGGCGCAGCTGCTATCACGATGGCATGTTTGATTAAATCAGGATAATCAATCGTCCATTGCAAGACCTGCATCCCCCCCAAACTGCCGCCGACAACGGCGCACCAGTAGTCAATATTGAGCGCCTTCATAAAACGGTATTGACACAAAGTCCAGTCTTTCACGGTCACAATCGGGAAATCTGGCCCCCAGTATGTACTGGTTTGCGGATTCACTGAATTGGGGCCACTGGAGCCTTTGCAGCCCCCCAAATTATTAATGCAAATCACAAAAAACCGATTGCTATCAATAGCTTTACCCGGCCCGATAGCAGAATCCCACCAGCCAGGTTTTTTGTCACTCATACTGTGATAGCCAGCAACATGCTGGTCACCAGATAACGCATGGCAAATCAATACGGCATTACTGCCATCGGCATTCAACTCACCGTAAGTTTCATAGGCAATGTCGTATTCCGCCAGCGTTTTACCGCATTCTAGCGTTAAACATTCTGAAAAATGAATCGTTTGGCTTTCTACGATTCCAACCGAATCGTCTGGGATAGCTTCAGGCATTATCACTTACACTCTCATAATATAGGTGCAGTGTAATTTGTGCTTATTAAAGATGCAATCTACGCTAGCCCGAATATTTCATAGAAATGCAGCGTTTTGGGGGAATATCATAAGGTTAAGTTAAATATGTAGCGTTCCTATGAAATAGTTGGGCTAGCCTGAAATGCTCATGAAAAATGCACCTGAGCCACAAATACTCAACACCATTTTACAAACAATTAACATTTGAATACTTTATTTTGAATAGTAACAGAGTAGCCTTAAGCCTAGGATATAACATACAGCATATGGCAGCTAATTTTGTGCGAAGTCCTAAAATCATGACTAACAGGATGCCAGCGTGGACAAAAAACTCACACACAAAAACGCAATAATAAAACCCTTAGACAAGCCCATAGATAAGCCTGAAAAAGAAAACGATTCTGCGATACAACGCCTACACCGCCGCATGAAGGACAACATTACATCATCCTGCCCTACTCGAAATATGAACCTTGAACGTAGAAACCCAAAAAGTGAACGCCGCGTAAACAGCAACCCCAGTTACAATGGCCCGTCTCGCCGATTCACGATTGACAGAAGATTATCTGCCAAAGATCGTAGAGTAGTTGCTGAGTAAGCAAAGCAGCGCGTTGAATATAAAAAAAGAAAAGTCAGAGCCAATAGTTTATCGCTTACTACACAATAGCCAAAACGTATAAACACACTCAGCCACTCATAATTTTACCTGTTCAGTTACCGGCAGGTTTTTCACCATCCGTGCAAAACCTTTTATTGATATTTTAGCAGGCTGTTGATTTTCTCTCATGTGGCACGGCACTGAGTTAAAGCTAACCTCAAAAGGCAGGAGCGCGAAGTGGTAAACTTTGTGTAAACTACGCTTTTCGGCTAATTTTTCCTTGTCTCTCACTCCTTAGAGGCAATCAATAACCTACTAGTGATGCTTAAACAATGGCAAATGAATATGCAGTTAGCGAATCGGCAACAAGAATAATAGTTCGGTTTTCTGCCTGCACTTGTTTGTCGTGATTAATTCATCCATATTAACCAAAGACAAAATCACCTAGTCTCCATACAGATAATACCCGCCTTTGAATTCACTAATAGCGTCAGCATCACCATCAACAACAATGGTTGTATGCCGACTTGGCCCATCAAAACACTCTTTTACTTTCAAGCTATGCACCTCGCCAGCCGTTGTAGTAAAAGACAGCACCTGACCGGGTAAGACCTGGCCAGCACGTATGGTTGAACGAATTTTGTGTAACCCGTCTTTTCTCTCAAATATTGATAACCCGTGTATTATGGTATTGGACATATTAAAATCACTTTTAAAAAGCTCACTGCGCCGCCGGCTGACAAGCTATTTTTTGGGTAAAAGCTTGGAACGCATAAACAGGATGTTGTGCAGACTCTGAGGGATACATGTTTTACATGAACGCGTAGGGCGCTCACCTCGCGCCAGCGCTGCTCGTAATTCTTGATACTTAGCCCCATTCCAGATTTCTGAAAAACTCTGTTCCGCGAGGTTCCCCATGCGACCTTCATCTAAGGTCCAAGGCATAATAGGGCAAGGTCGAATCCAGCCGTCTGCACTCAACCAAGTACTAAACCAGGGAAAGTAACACGCCTTATTGTTTGGCTGAAACTCAGCAATCGGCTGCATTTTATTCCAGAAAACATCAAAGTCACGCCACCAGATATCAAGATTAGTGAGAATGCCTTTTTCTTCGGCTCTTTTTTCTGCTTCTTTTAGCACCGCAAGCAATGACTCTTTGGTCATATCGCCAGTTAGCATCCCTTTTCGGTCTTCCATATCAACATATTCAAGATATTGAAAATAAATACCTTCTACACCTATTTCAGCCGCCAGATCGATAAGCCCAGGTGCCTGCTTGTAGTTGAGAGCCTGCACCGCAAAATTAAACCTGATGCCGGGCACGTCTTTCTTTAAATCGTTTCGTAGGTTGACAATGTTTTTGACGTTATCAATAATTTC
>CAZMLD010000287.1:0-3213 GCA_964566975.1 uncultured Thiotrichaceae bacterium
CCAGCGCATCAGTATCAGTTCATCATTACTGGTCTCAGCCGCTTGATAGTAATAGTATTAGACGACAATTAACTTGGCCGACCGGCGACAACTAGCTTGAACGCTGAAGAAGTTGGTTTTTCTCGGACAAACTCCTAGGTGCTTATTTGGTTTTGGGCAAGGCTTTGATTTCCCTTGATGGCAGCCAATGCAACTTTAGCTTTAAACTCTGGTGAATGGTTTTTCGTTCTTTACCCATCATTTAGAAGCGAATCAGGCGATGATGATTCTCTATGTGTGGATTCAAAAAGATAAATATATTTATCTTTTATAGTTTTTTATATTATAATGATAACTATAATTATCATAAGTATCCAAATGAACAACATAAAAGTTAAAGTGGGTAATCAGGAAGCAGGTAGTCTTTTCTATGAAGAAGATAGGGATGTCTATGGCTTTAATTATTCTAGTGGTGCAAGTCCGATATCGCTAACAATGCCGTATCGACCCTCTACTTACAGTCGAGCCAAATACCTACATCCAGTTTTTGACATGCATATGCCCGAAGGCTATTTGTTTGAGATATTGAAAAATCATTTATCTAAACAACACGGTGTGATGAATGATTTTTTGGTTTTTTCCTATCTAAGCAACAATATCGAAAGTCGTTTAACTTACAAAAGTGATACTAAGTCGCAGCATTTCACTGAATTTACTCTTGATGAAGTATTGCACAATGACAGTGAAGACGCTTTTGTTAAATTAGTTAGGACTTATTTGGGCAAAAATGCAATCTCTGGCATACAACCAAAAACCTTAGTACTAATTAGCGACAAAGACTCACTATCTACTAAAGAATACATCATAAAAACCTGGGGTGCTGAATATCCAGAACTAGCACTTAATGAGTATTTTTGCTTACAAGCTGTGAAGGCTGCTGGCGTCAGCATTCCCATAATTCGCCTGTCAGATAACAATAAATTTTTACTGGTAGAGCGCTTTAATTATAATCAAGTGAATAATGAATATTACGGATTTGAAGAGGTCTTAACCTTATTAGGCAAGGATAGAAGGGAAAAATATAGCGGTAGTTACGAGCAGGTTGTAAAAACTATTTACGCGGTGGTTGATAATAAAAATGAGTCTATGGAGGCTTTATATAAAACTATTGTTATGAGCTATTTACTTAAAAATGGCGATGCACATCTAAAGAACTTTGGTGTATTGTATGATAATGATATGACTAATATCAGATATGCGCCGACCTACGATATTGTTAATACATGTGTTTATATCTACAAGGACAAGCCAGCACTCACCATGTTTGGTAAAAAAGTATGGTTTGGTAGAAAAGAGCTGATTAAGTTTGCTGTGCGAAGTTGTTTGTTGTCAGAATCAAAGGCCAATGTTTTTTTTGATGAATGTATCAAAGCGTTAGAGACTTCAATTATCAAACTTAAGGTTTATATTGCAAACAATAAAGCCTTTGAGAATGTTGGGCGAAAGATGATTGATACTTGGGAATTATCATTAGATCAAAAAAGTTACAAAGAGGTTTCTGTTGAAATTACACGAAATTGGACCAAGAATTAAAATTTTAAGAAAAGATGCAAAGATCACTCAGAGAGAATTGGCAGATTTAGCCGGTATTAGCCGAGTAACTTATGGCAGATTAGAGCGTGGCGAGATAGCTAGCGTCTCTATTAAAACAATTGATATTGTATTATCCGCCTTAGGTTATGAGATTGATATCAAGAGTAAAGAGGTCTTTGGTATTCCAGTGTTGACTTAGAATTAAGGGCGAAACACTTAATTATTGGAGGCTGTAAATAGAATCCACTCAAAAATACAAACAATGTGATAGGATGAGACCGCAGCATAACTCAGCAATATGATTAAGATTAATTTAAAATAAGCAGCGATGCCTATATGAGAAAAGAGTTCCTAGTCTATGGCTCCTTGCCTGCTTATTTCCAGTGTTTTAAGGTCAGTATAAATATCCGATAAATAAATCTGACCAGCGGGCATCGCCTCAGAAGATGAGCAACAAACTTATCATCGTCATCAGGATGATCTGCATTATCAGACGAGCATGTTCGTTTGGCGGTGGTCATAGAGAAGGGAGAGCAAAAGGGGAGTTTGAAAAGGTCAGGCAAATAGCATCAAGGCTGTCGATACAAGGGATGTCAATTGAATAAACAGCGGAAGTAGCTAGGCTTGAAGTGGTGGAGAATAAAATAATATTGGAAAGAAAAGTTGAAGATTGAGTATCCATTGCTCTGACCCCAATGCCGGCAAGTTAAGCAATAACGCTCGTCATTCCGGCATGTTCTTAGCCGGAATCCAACGGTCGGCAAGCAAGTGTAATGTCTGTTATATCAGGCTCTACCAGCCATAGATTCCGTCTAAGAACATGACGGAATGACGGCAAAAGTCTTAACTTACTGGCATTAGCTCTGACCCCATCGATTCCGAAGACTTTAGGAAAGAGTGGCTTTCAAAAAAGGCGTATTAAAGGTGGTTTCGTAGCTCGGGTTAGCGACAGCGTAACACGACATAACTGCTGAAAACTGTCAACATAAAACTTAAAGCTGATCTTGTGAGGTTAATCTATGAGTGTAATAAAACAGGAATATTTGCCTCATCATACATGGCAAGATTATCAAAACTGGGAAGGCCAATGGGAATTGATTGATGGCATACCATATGCAATGAGTCCTGCACCGAACATAAAGCATCAGTCTATAAGTGCTAAAATTCAAGGGCAATTATTTAACTTATTAAAAAACTGTGATAAATGTAATGCGCTACTGCCTGTAGACTGGAAAATAAATGAAGAAACTGTCGTGCAGCCTGACAACATTGTCGTTTGTTATGAAGCGTCAGGGCAATATCTCACTAAAGCGCCCAAGATTATCTTTGAAATTTTATCCCCTGCAACAGCTAAAAAAGATATCGGTATAAAATTTGATTTATACCAACAAGAAGGCGTGAAGTACTATGTGATAGTGAATCCAGATGAGTCTGTTGCTAAAATATATAAACTAACTGAAGATGGTCGTTTAATAAAAAAGAAAGACACACAAAATGAAACATATAGCTTTAAAGTTGAAAATTGTATTATCCGCTTTGATTTTTCTCAAATTTGGGGCAGCGAATAAAAAATAAAAGCAAAACACAGGATGCAGTGATTAGAAGCCTTGAGGTTATCGGACAAACTCTGAAGGGTATGGA
>CAZMLD010000288.1:0-3211 GCA_964566975.1 uncultured Thiotrichaceae bacterium
CGCAGTTGTCACCCAACGCTGAAACCGGGCAAAAAGATGGTTTTTAGAGGTGCCCTTTGGTACAAACGCTTTGTAGTCACCTATTTGAGGCGTATAAATTCCGGCTCTTTCTGTATTACCCACTTTCCATAACCTGCATAATAAAGACTACCTATAATATTAAGGCTTAGTCGTCGCTTATATTAAAGGCAGCCTTACATAAAAAACAAGTTTTTTATGTAAGGCTAGGAGCTTGTCCGAGTGTCCGAGCTTACTTAAGAAGGTGCTGATTAATACGCTGACTTTTTAAGATGCACCATTAACAAGGATATAGCCGCAGGTGTAATACCTGGAATACGTCCCGCCTGTCCAATGGTTTCTGGTCTATGATCGCTAAGTTTTTGTCGTGCTTCTGATGATAAACCACGAACATTTGCATAATCGATGATGTTGGGAATACTGGTTTGTTGATGTCGTTTGGTTTTTTCTATCTCATCCAACTGACGATTTAGGTAACCAGAATATTTTGCCTGTACTTCTACTTGCTCTGCCACGCTTGGCGTTACTGCGTCACCTTTACCAATAACGTCGATTAATGCGGCATAGTCAATTTCAGGTCGACGCAATAAATCGGCGGCTTTGTAGTTTCGGCTTAGAGGTTTGTCTAATTTTTCAGCAAAGGCTTTTGCAAAATCCGATTCCGGCGGAATATTTAAGCCAGACAAACGCTGCTGTTCTTTTTCGATGGCTTCGCGCTTTTCTGCAAACTGCTGCCAGTGTTCGTCATTAATTAAGCCCATTTCACGCGCAACGTCGGTTAAGCGTAAATCGGCATTGTCTTCACGTAGTATCAAACGGTATTCTGCGCGTGAGGTGAACATGCGATACGGTTCCTGCGTACCGAGTGTCACTAAATCGTCCACTAATACGCCGATGTAAGCCTGGTCACGTGTCGGTGTCCAAGCCTCTTTTTGCTGCACTTGGCGTGCGGCATTAATTGCCGCAAGCAAACCTTGTGCGCCGGCTTCTTCGTAACCGGTTGTGCCGTTAATCTGCCCGGCAAAAAACAGGCTGTTAATAAACTTGGTTTCAAATGAGGCTTTTAAGTCACGCGGGTCAAAGAAGTCATACTCGATGGCGTAACCCGGCCTTGTAATATGTACCTTTTCAAAGCCTTTCATTGAGCGCACAAATGCAAACTGCATATCAAACGGCAGGCTGGTGGAGATGCCATTTGGGTAGACTTCGTGGGTGGTCAATCCTTCGGGTTCAATAAAAATCTGGTGTGAGGTTTTATCGGCAAAACGTACCACTTTATCTTCTATCGACGGGCAATACCGCGGGCCAACGCCTTCGATTACACCACTGTACATTGGCGAGCGGTGCAGCCCTTCACGAATGATGTCATGGGTTTTTTCGTTGGTGTGGGTAATATGGCAACTAATCTGCTGCGGGTGGTCTTCGGCTTTACCGGTGTAGGAAAATACCGGCAAGGGGGTATCACCCGGTTGTTCTGCCAGCTCAGAATAATCAATGGTGCGGCCATCAATTCTGGGTGGTGTGCCGGTTTTCAGGCGTTCAACGCGAAACGGTAAATCACGTAGGCGTTGCGCCAATGCAATGGAAGGTGGGTCACCTGCGCGACCACCGGAAAAATTCTTTTCGCCGATATGGATTAAACCACCTAAAAAAGTCCCGACGGTGAGCACCACGGCGTGAGCTTTAAATTTAAGCCCCATCTGCGTAACCACACCGGTTACACGCTGTTGTCCATCGACAGTCTCAACAATTAAATCATCGACTGCCTGTTGAAATAAAGACAGGTTAGGCTGGTTTTCCAGCTTTTCACGAATGGCGGCTTTATATAAAACGCGATCTGCCTGCGCTCGTGTCGCGCGTACTGCCGGCCCTTTTCGGCTGTTTAATATTCGAAATTGAATACCACCTAAATCGGCAGCTTTTGCCATAATGCCACCCATGGCATCTATCTCTTTCACCAAGTGGCCTTTGCCGATGCCTCCGATGGCGGGGTTGCAGCTCATCTGCCCCAGCGTTTCAATATTGTGTGTTAACAACAACGTTTTCACGCCCATACGCGCAGCCGCTAAGGCGGCTTCAGTACCCGCATGGCCACCACCGACAACAACAACATCAAAATGATCTGAATAAAACATCAGGCTATTATAATACAACTGGCGATACTGTCACCTTGCTGGTACTACGTGATGGTTAAAATTATTGATTAGTCATTTTATTTCGCTATCGGTGAACCATCGTCCTAAAAAAATACTGACATAGAATGATTTTTTTACATTAAAATCACCGCCTAAATAACAAGCTGAAGACACTGAAGTCAAAAATAAACCCATATGAAAGATAAACTATTAATTTCCCTTAAAGGTATGTGTATGGGCGCGGCAGATGTCGTGCCTGGTGTCAGTGGTGGCACGATGGCGTTTATTCTGGGTATATATGCTCGACTTTTAGAAGCGATTCGCTCTTTTGATATTGCTCTGTTAAAAATGCTGTTCAGAGGTGAGTTTTCTGCTGCGATCAAACACACTGATATTGTGTTTTTATTAAGTTTATTTGCTGGCATTGTGACTGCTTTAGCGTTTTTTACTCGGGTCGTGCCTATCCCTGTGCTTATTCACTCTGACCCCGAGGTTATTTACGGCTTATTTTTTGGTTTAATACTGGCCTCTATTTATATCTTAGTAAAAGAGATAAAGGACACCAACCTATCAACCTGGTTATTTTTATTCACGGGTATAGTGTTAGCACTTATCGTGGTTAACTTGGTGCCAAGAGATACACCCTATGATAGCTGGTTTATTTTTCTTGCTGGCGCGATTGCGATTTGTGCCATGATTCTGCCGGGTATATCTGGCTCATTTATTTTATTGCTACTAGGAAAATACGCTTACATTTTTAATGCCATTGGTCATTTTAATTTATCGGTTCTTCTGCCATTTGCCGCTGGTGCTGTCGTTGGCTTGATGTTGTTCAGCCGCACGCTAGTATGGTTACTTCACCACCATTATAAAAATACTTTATCACTGATTATCGGCATTTTAGTTGGTTCTTTATGGTTAATATGGCCTTTTCAAACTCGGGTTTTTATTACGGTTAGAGAAAAAGAGCGGCTGATTTCTTCTTCGCCACACTGGCCTGAGCTGTGGACTCTAACCCACACCTATGCCGTAGGCATGGTGGTTATCGGCATCGTACT
>CAZMLD010000289.1:0-3204 GCA_964566975.1 uncultured Thiotrichaceae bacterium
AATCAGGGGAAAAAAGGGCGAAAATGGGGTTTCCGCAGTAGGTTATCTATTCTCGGACAAGCTCCTAGATTATGATTTCACCATTATTTAACAGATTAAACATAACAATAAATTTAGCGGAATTAAATCATGACATTCAAACAAATACTAAGAATGATGTTAATCACCGCAGGCACTGCATTATTAATCGCCTGCAATAGTGACAAAGAAACAACCGAATCTATTATAACTGAACCTGAGGTTACAGAGCCTGTTGTGACAGAGCCCGTGGTGCCGATTACATCTATTGCAGAAATTCAGGGTGATGGTCACATTTCACCTCATGTGGGAGCTGTCGTCACCACACAGGGCATTGTCACCGCCCTCGCGTTCAGAAGTTATTACATCCAGGATGCTGTTGGTGACGGTAACGAGGAAACCTCTGAGGGTCTGTTTATCTCGCACAAAGATCATGGTTTAAACATTGGTGATAAGGTTCAGCTCACCGCATACATCATCGAAAAAATTCCTGGTGGAAAACGCACAGGCAATCTTTCCATCACACAAATGGACACACCATCAACTGTGGTCATTTCTACTGCTAATTCCTTGCCTGCAGCAACGGTAATCGGTCTCAATGGGCGCATCGCACCCAGCACTGTTGTGATAAGCGACATTGAAATCGTACCGCCAGTCAATCTTCAAAACGCGGTTGATGACGCGGCTAATATTTTTAACCCCGCAATTGACGGCATTGATTTTTACGAATCGCTGGAAGCTATGCTAGGAGCTTGTCCGAGAACAGATAACCTACTGCAAATCCCATAAAAGTCATAAACTGAGCTTATTGAAATCGTTAAATAGCGCAACTATTCGCCTCATTCAATAAGCTCAGTTTATGACCTTTCTGTGATTTTCGCTACGGCTTCTATTCTCGGACAAGCTCCTAGTAACCGTTGAAGATGCCCAGGCGGTATCGGCGACCAGACGCTTCGGGCGCTTTAGTGCAGAATTTTTTGTAATACCCAACCGTGGACATCATGACATTATCGAACCAGACGATGCGATGACGCAACGTGGTGGCATCCTGCTGCAACCACACTTGGATGCCACTGGCGATGCCAACCCGGAACGAGTACAGATCCAGCTCTCTGGCAACCCGCTCTACCCCGGAAATATGGATTTACAGGTAACGGTGGGTGACTTTGTTGGCAACGTGACTGGCGTTATGGGCTACAGTTTTGGCAACTTTGAAATCAATGCACTGCACGAAATAACAGTCGTTGATGGTGGCACGAAACCTGAGATTAGCTCTCTCAATATCACTACAAATCGCTTATCGGTTGCCGCTTATAACATACTCAACCTGTCGGCCGCCGAGCCTGATGATGTGGCACAAGCAGCAAAACTTGGCGAACAAATCGTCAACGCGCTGAAATCGCCTGATGTCATCGCCTTGCAGGAGATTCAGGACGACAGTGGCACGAACAACGATGGTGTAACCACTTCCCAAGCCACGCGGCAAATGCTGATCGACGCGATAAGCAGTGCTGGCGGCCCGACATACCGAGCATTTGACGTAGCCCCAAATAACAATACTCAGGGCGGCGTACCCGGTGGCAACATCCGCACCGCCTTTTTGTACAACCCGAATCGGGTCAATCTGATTGAATTTAGCGCACTGAGCGCCGAGGTTCTCACCATTGCTGGCGCTGACCCGACCGCATTTGATGGCACACGAGTTCCGCTGGTTGGCTTATTCGAAAAGAATGGATCAAAGTTCACGGTGATTAGTGTTCACAATACATCGCGCTTTGGCTCTTCCCCCAGATTTGGTGGGCTACAGCCATTCGTGCAGGCAGGAGAAGCAGAACGCGAAAGTGAATCGAAAGCGCTAAACCAGTATGTTGATTTCCTATTACAGAACTATGTCGATGCCCAAATCATGGTGGTGGGCGATTTCAATACCTTCGAGTGGACCGACGAACTGCTTGAAGACGTGCCTGGAGCAATCCCGATACTGCATAATCTCGTACCATACCAGATGAACAATGCTGCTCATGGGGAATACTACAGTTTTATATTCCAGGGTAATTCACAAATGCTGGATCACTTTTTTGTCACACCAGCACTGCTCCCTTCAGCAAAATTCGATGTGGTTAATATCAATGTCGATTTTCCCCGCACCTTCATCAACACCACCGCGAGCGACCACGAGCCACTGCTAGCCACCTTTGAACTTGATTTGGCAAAGACTAATTTCAGCCTGTCAGCACTTCATCGGGTTGAATGAAACATCATTGCGTCACTCAGGCATAAAAACATAAGCACAATGCCCGCTAGGAGCCTGTCGGACTTAGTATGAATCTACTGCGAAAAAGCCATTTTTGTTCATTTTTCCGATTAATTTCGTTAAATAGCCGTGCTATTCTCCTCAAATAATCGAAAAACTGCCCTAAAAATGGCTTTCTCTCGCTACGATCAACTAAATCCGACAGGCTCCTAGTGCTTATGTTTATGCTCAGGATAGTAAACAGCCAGCGCCTCAATACTCTTCCTGAGTTCCTTCACCACCTTCATATCAGTGCTTTGTTTCGCTTTCATCGCTGCAATCATGACTGCATGGTGCTTTATCAAACGCTCTGTGTAGTCTTTTTGTCTGGGGTTGACTCGCTGAGTCAGAAAGTAATCACTGATAGTCGCAATAATATTTTGTGCATGTTTATCTTTATTCATGACCCAACGAACAATCTGATTGATAGATTGTGCATCATCTTTGCCTGACAGTTCAGCAATAAGTTTGGCTGATTTTTTTATGGTGGTAGTATCTTCAAGCATCAGTTGAATACGAGCATGATCATCAAAAATACCACACGGAATCTGGCAGTGGGCATAGACTTGCTGCGGTAATAAAAAACCAATCACAATAATAGCGGCGGTTAATATCTGATTTTTACGTTGTTTCATTATCACTATTTCCTCGTTAGTAAAAAAATAAGTCACTGAATTGAGTTTTTATCTGAAACGTATTTTGGCTGTACGATATAAGCTCCGCAGTGTGAATCATGAGCTTACTGCTATGAAAAAAAGTTGGCAATGGCATACACTGCTTACATAGCGAGTATCACTTACGCACGGTATCGATGATCAGCCTCACATCCTGGCTGCCAACTTTAACCATCTGTAACTGAGCTTCAAGATCACCCACCTGCACTTCTGTTTGCC
>CAZMLD010000290.1:0-3130 GCA_964566975.1 uncultured Thiotrichaceae bacterium
CCTTGTCAGCGTAAAAAATACCTCGAAATCGCGCTCATACAGGTAATTGAGAACGACCCCTAGAATAAAACAGAGAGGAATAACCAGCTAATTACTTAATCGTTTGCGTTACAGTAAATGCGCCTCTAATATCGCCGACTTCAAAACCCATCGCTTTATCATCAGGATATAACTTATTTATTTTGCTGACTATTGGCTGTGCCACATTGCTGCCATGACATTTAAGACAAACCGCCGCTGTCGGGATTGCTTTCATATATCGAAATACTTTCTCACCATTATGTTCTGTCAGTTCTGAAAATTCCAGTGTTTTAACAGCTTCGCCTTTTGCTTTTCGCTGCTCAAATTGAGCTAATACGGAAGCTTCCCAACTATCTGGTTTATTGCCCAGATTACGGTATTTAAGTGAAGTTCGTTGAACACTCATGTCCTTTTCTTTTGAAACTTTACTAGAAACTAAGGGTGCATCAATCATACAAACAGAAATCGACTCAACGGGGCCATTGGCCTTCATTGAAGATTGCAGTGTATTCTTCAACTCGCCACCCAGCATTTTAGCTGCTGCGCGACTATTTTGTGTTAATAGATCAGTATCGACAGCCAACGCCTGACTGAAAGGTAAAAAACCAATAATGATATAAATTAATTTTTTATTCATAGTTTTTCTCAATGTGTAAAATCGTAGGTCAATTAAAAGCGGCGATTATACAGAACAAGACATTACTGTTCTTTAATATTTGTCATATTTTCAATCTATACCTAACTCTTGCCAAATTTCATCAATACGTGATTTTACGGTCTCATCCATTTGTATCGGTGTACCCCATTCTCTGTCTGTTTCACCTGGCAGCTTGTTGGTGGCATCAATACCCACTTTTGAACCTAGACCAGAAACTGGTGATGCAAAATCCAGGTAATCAATCGGCGTATTTTCCACCATGGTAAAATCTCGCACTGGGTCAACGCGTGTGCTCATTGCCCTGATAACATCTTGCCAATCTCGTATGTTAACGTCTTCATCAACAACGATAACAAATTTAGTATACATAAACTGTCGTAAAAAAGACCACACTCCCATCATTACTCGCTTTGCATGACCAGGATATTGTTTTTTCATGCTAACAATGGCTACCCGATAAGAACAGCCTTCTGGTGGTAAATAAAAGTCGATAATCTCCGGGAACTGTTTTTGTAGAATGGGAACAAAAACCTCATTTAAAGCCAGCCCTAAAATGGCAGGTTCATCGGGTGGTCGCCCCGTATAAGTACTGTGATAAATAGGTTTTTCACGATGTGTGATACGTTCAATGGTGAATACAGGAAATATTTCAGTTTCATTATAATAACCGGTATGATCGCCATAGGGGCCTTCTTCAGCAACATCATCAGGATAAATAAAGCCTTCCAGAATATATTCTGCTGAGGCAGGAACTTGTAAATCACTCAGGACACATTTAACAACCTCAGTTTTACTACCACGCAGCAGCCCTGCAAAACCATATTCCGATAGGGCATCTGGTACGGGAGTAACCGCAGCCAAAATGGTTGCCGGATCGGCACCTAAAGCTACCGCTATCGGGAAAGGCTCACCAGGATGTTTGCTCTGCCATTCTTTGAAATCCAGTGCGCCACCACGTTGCGCTAACCAGCGCATAATAACCTTATTTTTTGCTATTTTTTGCTGACGATAAATACCAAGATTTTGCCGTTCTTTTTCTGGCCCCTTGGTTACCACTAATCCCCACGTTATTAATGGTGCGACATCACCAGGCCAGCACGTTTGTATTGGAATAATGTTTAAATCAACATCTTCTTTTTCAAAAACAACTTTTTGACACGGTGCTTTTTTGACTTCTTTTGGAGCCATATTTAGCACCTGTTTAAACAAGGGCATCTTCTCCCAGGCATCTTTTAACCCTTTAGGAGGATCAGGCTCTTTTAAAAAAGCGAGTAATTTTCCAACCTCACGCAATGCTTCAATAGAATCTTCACCCATACCCATGGCAACACGTTGTGTTGTGCCAAATAAATTAGCTAATATGGGTACAGATGAATTTTTTACATTTTCAAACAACAATGCTGGCCCACCTTGCCTTAGTGTTCGATCACATATTTCGGTTATTTCAAGATAGGGATCAACCTCAACAGTGATACGTTTTAGTAATCCTTTTTTTTCCAATTGTGCGATGAAATCACGTAGGTCTTTATATTTCATTTTTTATAAAAAATAATTAGCATTGTTCATTAATAATAAGTAGGAATATAGATTTTGTGAGGTCTGGCGACGAGATTTGCTTTAAGTATCAATATTATTGGCTGATAAGGCATTGGCTTCGATGAATTCACGACGTGGTTCAACTTGGTCGCCCATCAGTGTAGTGAACACTTCATCGGCTGAAACTGCATCTTCAATACGTACCTGTAACATTCGACGCGTTTCAGGGTTCATTGTGGTATCCCATAACTGATCCGGATTCATTTCGCCCAAACCTTTATATCGTTGAATATATTGTCCCTTCCTTGCTTCACTAAATAACCATTCCATTACCTGTTCAAAATTTTCTATTAATTTTTGTTTTTCACCACGTTCGATATAAGCACCATCAGAAAATAAGGAGTCCAGCTTACTCCCTAAAAAAGAAAGGTTTTTATAGTCTGTTGATTCAAAAAAAGCATTATCTAAAATATAATGATGGTCTAAACCATGTAACTGCTTTGTTATGGTAATAATCAGGTTATTTTCTTCATCCTGACTGACAACAGCATTATATATAAGCCCTGATAGTTTATATTTTTCCAATAATTTCAATAAGTTATCTGCATATCCCTGCACTTTTTCATTGTTATTAAAATCTTCTTTTTCCAGACCGAAAGTATTAATAATCTGTTCCAGAATATGCTTATCAATTCGTCTGCTTATACGCTGGATAATATTTTTTGCAACTAAATAATGACGTGCAATTTCTTCTAAGGCGGTATCTGAAATAGCAGGCGTAGTAGTTGAAACAAATAGTTTTGCACCTGTGAGTGCTTGCTGCAATAAATATGCATTTAACTCATCATCATCTTTCACGTAACGCTCCTGTTTTCCCTTTTTAACTTTGTATAAGGGTGGCTGTGCGATATAAAT
>CAZMLD010000291.1:0-3123 GCA_964566975.1 uncultured Thiotrichaceae bacterium
GCCTGTTAAATGCTTTTATGTCTTTGATGCGTTTGAGCCACGGCAGCAGACATTTTAAAACATAAGCATATACCAAGACACGCTTTTGTAACAAGATTATATCGTTGATATTGTTTAATCATAGAGAGTCTTTATAACCTCAATGTCACATGCGGTACGAAATTTCGCCATTAGTCTTGTTTAGCTTTTCCTTACCCAGCCACCTGGCAAACCAAATTCATGGTCTGCTCGGCGTACAAATGAGCGAGCTTCTGCCTTACTGTCAAAGCCATCAACAATTAATCGGTAAATACGGTTTCCATTGACGTTCGCCTGTTGAATCATGGGCGATAAACCCACAGCATATAATGGTGCTAACGCCTGACTTGCCTGATTTTTATTTCTAAAGGAAGCAATATTGGCGACCCATCCTATTGTTGTCACAGCGGTTATTGCTGCAATAGTGGTTGGCGCTGGCACGCCTGAATTTTTCTCAACTGCCTGATTACTAATATTTTTTAATTTATCATTGGCTATTTTTAGCTCATTTTTCAATGTCAATATTTCATCTTCCAGAATGCTAATATTGTCATTAATGACTGCGTGCTGGGCAACCTCAGTTTGCATCAGATTATTCGGTTTTAGGCCTATTGCTGTATTGGCTTTAATAAGACTAATATCCTGTCTTACCTCTTTTAGTGACGCTTTCAAACTACTCACTTTAGGTGACAACTCACTAGTGTATGCATCAACCGTGTTAAGCACCTCTTTGTCGAGCGCGTTTAAGGTAACCTCCAGTTGATTGGTTCGTGCATCAATTCGGAATAAATAAAACAGGGTAAAAACGACTAAAAATGAAAGCAGCGCTATTGGCATCCAGGCTGCCTTCGCTTTATTTAGCGCCTTTGTTGATGTTGCTGTATTGCGGCCATTCATGACTCTTTGAAAAATACTTCCCATACTCGCACCGCCATCCATGGCTCTTTGCGAAATACCGTCCGTCCTGGACATACTCGCACCGCCATCCATGGCTCTTTGCGAAATACTGTCCTTCTTGGACATAGTCGCTGTCGCTGTGGGTAAATCAGGCTGCTGCTTGTTATTGTATGATGGCTGACTTTTGTACTCAGCTGCTTTGCTAATTTCATCTGACCGTAGATTAATTAAATTATCGTGTTTATGTGATGGCGCATCGGAATGGGGACGCTTGTCCATCGCTGAATTAACTGGCGAATTAATATAAGCCGGTCCATCGTCCTGTATTTGAGACAGCACGCTGCTTATATTTCTATTGCCTGCCGTTGAACTTTTAGTAGTGGCACTCTGATTGTATGCCGCTGCGATATCCGAATAATTTGTTTGTTTTGTCGTCATGAGCGCGCTATCCTGTGTGTACACTACTGGTAGACATATCAGTATAAATACGGTTTTTACCTAATATTTTTGCATGAAACATGGCTTTGTTCGCTCTGTCTATCAAGGTATCGGCGGTGTCGCCATGGCCCACCGTAACAACACCAGCACTTAAGGCGAACAAAATATTCTTGCCTTCACATTCACAGGCGCTGGCCAGCACAAAATCTTTTATTCTTGCTGCGCTGACCCCAGCCTCAGCCTTATCCGTGTTCGGCAGGAAAACAAGAAACTGGTCACTGCCAATGCGGTACACGACATCACTAGAGCGTGCTTTTTTACTTATTCGAGCAGCGAACTCATGCAGCATTTCATCTCCAGCCCGATGACTATGTATCGTTCTTATATTGTCAAAATCATCAAGTCCAAACATTAACAATGAAAAAGGGGCTTTATAACGAAGTGAACGGTTTATTTCAAGATCAATAACATCATGGTAAAAACGGCTATTTCTTAAACCTGTTAACGCATCACGCTGCGCGAGCCTGACTGTTTGCTGATGACGCAAGGCATTGCGTAATGGCAAAATCAGCCCAGCTAACATTGTTTCAATAATATCTAGCTCATTATTTAATAACTTGCTATCACGTGTAATACGTATGACCCCGAGGCACTGCTCTGCATGTTTAAGCGTATACTGACAATGATGCTTGCCGCTAGAACCATTAACCAGCACGTTTTGAGTTTCTTTGTTTTCATACTCAATGCTGTCGCATGGTATGGTTGCTCTAAGCGCCTGAATAAAGGTATTGAACAACGGGTAAAATTCGAGATGCTCATGTAGGCGACTAGAAAGTTCATTGAAATTGTTATTTTCCAGGCATTTGCTTACTGTTTCTTCGCTATCTTGTCGCGCCATTTCCTGTCCCTGCTCCAAACTGGCATTCGGTAATATTACATTTGCTTCAGCCATTATTCTTGCCTCGGTGATATTTACTTTTAATATACTTACCAGTACACAGAGCAACAACCGTGCCAAATATAAACAGATCAGCAATAACAATAACTTATATTAAATTTTATTCAAAACGGCAAAATACTGTCGCCGCATATGCGGCGACTATAGAAAAATTACAGGATAAAAGGCAGATTATTGACGAGAAATACAGGCGTTACACCACCGTAGAAAACGGCTATGAACGTTGTAACAAATGTAAATTTTTATGCATGACTGCATAATAAACCACGGGGATAACCAGTAAGGTCAAAACGGTGGATACCAGTAAACCAAAGATTAATGATATTGCCAGACCAGAGAAGATGGGGTCATCAATAATAAAGAAACCGCCCAGCATTGCGGCAAGACCGGTTAATACAATGGGCTTGGCGCGAACAGCGGCTGAGTTGATAACCGCTTGCTGAAACTCCATGCCTTCTCTCACCTGCTGGTTAATAAAATCCACCAGCAAAATAGAGTTTCGGACGATAATGCCCGCAAGCGCAATCATGCCAATCATTGAGGTTGCAGTAAACTGCGCACCAAGCAATGCATGCCCAGGCAGTATGCCTATGATGGTCAATGGTATTGGCGCCATGATAACCAGTGGCACTTTATATGAGTGAAACTGAGCAACCACTAGCAGGTAAATCAGCAATAAACCCACGGCATAGGCTGCTCCCATGTCACGAAAAGTTTCATAGGTTACCTGCCATTCGCCACCCCATTTCAGGCTGTACTCATAAGGATTCTCCGGCTGCCGAGTAAACCATTGTTCGAGTCCGTTCTGCTCG
>CAZMLD010000292.1:0-3122 GCA_964566975.1 uncultured Thiotrichaceae bacterium
GAAAAAGTCATCTACAGCTTTTTCATGATCCTCGCTCTTACGCTCAATTTTAGCTTTTTTTATGGCGAGATAGACAACCCCGAGCACCATCATGTTTATGAACTTTATGCGGTGGTGGTCATTAATCTGATTGCAACATTGATGAAGTTTGGTGATAAATCACAGATGGGCGCAATGATGCTGGCAACCAGCCTAGTCGCCATGGTACAGCTTTCTGCGGCTTCCATCGTTTGGGTGTTTGCAGAACATGTCGCTCAAACAGGGCTAACGCCAGGCGTAATGGCGACCATTGTCGCGTTAAGTGGTGGCGCTATGCTGGCCAATATCATTTCAGTTGTTCTGCTAACAATAGAAGCGACAATGTTTAAAAGATAACAGGAAATGCTGACTACTCTGTAGCACTTGAATAAAGTTCCTGCCAGCATGCCGCATCTTTATATGCCATTTAAATACAAAACACATGAGGTAGTAACGAAAATGATTATTGGCTTTTCAAGAAACTCATATAATGTGGCTACCGACTCCCTGCCAAAAATTAGCAAGAAAATGCTTGTACATGAGCGTACTTAGCCGTGTTAACAATGGCTAGGAGCTTGCCCGAACAAATTAAAACCTCACCATGAATGAAGTCACCTCATTAATTTTACGGCGCATGCGTGCACCACTCATCCTGATTGTCACCGTCTATAGCATTTCCATTTTAGGGTTAACCTTAATACCGGGTGTTGATGATGATGGTAATACCTGGCATATGAGCATATTTCATGCATTTTATTTTGTTAGTTATACGGCGACCACTATCGGCCTAGGTGAAATCCCCTATCCATTCACAGAAGCCCAACGCCTGTGGACCATTGCCATTATCTACATGACCGTCATTTCCTGGTTCTATGCCCTGGGTACGGTTATTTCTCTGTTTCAGGACAAAACGTTTCAGGCGGCAACAAAAGAGTCCGCCTTCAAACGTGATATTAAAAAAATTAGCCGAGCTTATTATGTTGTTTGCGGTTACGGCGAGACTGGAAAAGCCGTGGTGAAGGCATTACTTGAAGAAAATATTGGTGCTGTCGTTATTGAAAAAAAAGAAGATATTAGTGATCGCGGCTTAAATAGTTTACTCGAACATGTCCCAAACCTTGTCGCCGATGCTTGCGACCCAGCGACATTAGCAACTGCTGGCGTTGACCAGGACAAATGCCATGGTGTGATAGCCGTTACTGCCTCAGATGAAACAAATCTAAAAATTGCAATCAGCAGTAAGTTACTGCACCCCGATGTGACGGTAGTCTGCCGCTCAGAATATAAAGAACATGAAGACAATATGCTTTCATTTGGCACCGACCACATCATCAATCCTTTTGAAACCTTTGCTGAAGTTTTTGGCATGGCGCTACATTCACCGTCCCTGCATTTAATTTATGAATGGCTGACGGGTGCTCCTGAGGCTTCATTAAGCTTACCTGTAAATATAAAACCTGGACACTGGATACTGTCGAGTTTTGGGCGTTTCGGCAAACAACTCTATCAAGAATTGTATAAGCGAAATATCAGAACTGTCATTATCGAACCAGATGAAGACAAAAAAAGCATCTATATTCGCAATAACCTGTCTGACGAACAGTTCATTCTTGGTATAGGAACCGATGCCAGCACCTTAACCAAAGCAGGCATCAATTCAGCAGCGGGTATTATTGCTGGGACAGAAAATGATTCCAACAATCTGTCTATTATTATGACGGCACGGCAGCTCAATAAAACTATTTTTGTGGTTGGTCGCCAAAACTTTATGACAAATGAGTTATTGTATTCCAAAATAAATGAGCATTACCAGAAAGAAGCACATCAAGAAAACGAAATCAGCCCCCTCGCCCACCTGACAATGCAAGCCAGTGAAATAATAGCGAGAAGAATCCGCGCCATTTTAACCGCTCCCTTATTAATTGATTTTATTAATCTGGCACTAAAAGAAGAACAACAATGGGCAAACATTACCATTAGCCGATTGACTGCTGTTATGGGTGACAGACCGCCCCATATCTGGACCATCAATATTGACAAGGAAAAAACACCGGCCATCGCTCAGGCATTGGGTTACGGTCGAAGCATTGAATTAAAGCACATTATCAATGACCCCGTAAATCATAGTAAAAAACTTTCCTGCATGGCTTTATTATTAAAGCGTGGTGATGACTTTCTCCTGTTGCCCGAAGACAATACCGAGTTAAAAGCCTTCGACCAAATTCTTTTTTGCGGCTTGCGTAAGGTTAAAAATACAATGTTACACACACTCAATGATTTAACTATTCTTAATTATGTCATGACATCAAAAAACGAACCGCAATCATACCTCTGGAAAAAATTAATCCTTCTCCTGAAAAAACAGGATAGGCGCTCCGCATCACGCTAAAGTAGACAAAAAGCTAAAAACTCAGCTTATTATTCACCGTAGTACTTTACATATACCGCAATGCGATTAACATACACGCACCAAACCCCGTCCTCGTGGCACAATTGGATAGCGCGATGCCCTCCTAAGGCGTAGGTTGCAGGTTCGAACCCTGCCGAGGACACCATTTTGATTCACCCGCTACCTTTCAACGTCAGCGAAAAAAAGGGGGCATTGCCCCCACATAACTGATAGCCTGCATGTTTGCCGCCATAGCGTTACGGCTGTAGAATCAGGTATTCTTTTTCAATAAGCTTTTTAACATTCACGCAAAGAAAAGCAGTTCTCCTGACAAACTCAGGGCACACTATAAACTGGAAGTTGATATTTTTCACGGTTTCAGACAATAGTCTCAATCCTCTATCTCCGGTCTATGCCATATTGAGTGGACTTTTATTGTGACCAAAAAATTATCCTTCCCGTCATTCCCGCATGTTTTTAGCGGGAATCTATTGTCTGATGAGTAGATTCCTGCTAAAAACATGCAGGAATGACGGGGGTGAGTAACGTTGGTATTTCTGGGTTACAATAAAAATTCACTCAATATGGCATAGATCCTTTATCTCACTATGCACCTCCAGGCGAATGCCTGAAAACGCAAAGAGGTAAATTTATAAAGTCACTATTGCTTCCATCTGCGGCGCGAGTTTATCGGTGATTTCACCAAGAACATCAC
>CAZMLD010000293.1:0-3118 GCA_964566975.1 uncultured Thiotrichaceae bacterium
GCGCTACAGCTGGTGCAGCTTGATGAGCAGGAGCAAAACCACCGCGGTTGTCCCAACGGTTGTTGTTGTCCCAACGGTTGTCCCAGCGGTTGTTATTGTCCCAACGATTGCTGTTGTCCCAATTGCTTTGACCGTCGCCACGACCTTGGCCTTGACCACGAGCTTTAGCTGACATGCCAAAAGAGAAAGAACCGTCAAATTCGCCGTCACCGTCGAAGTTGCCCGTGCTGTTACCAGCATGGTTGTTATTCCAGTTATTAGCATTGTTCCAGTTGTTGGCATTATTCCAGTTAGAATTGTTGTTGTCACTGAAGAAAGGCATATCAAAATCAGCAGAAACAGCAGTAGATGTAGCGAGAATAGCTGCAGCAGCAAGAGTTAATAATGTTTTCATTGTTAAATCCTCAAAGTATGTTAAATAAGCAGTGTTAAAAAATAAGTTCATACGCTCTGGTCTTGGCGACCAGTGGTAAAGATTATATTATAGTTTTCTTATATTAGCAATAACTAATTCGATGTTTCTGGTGTAAAAACACTAAAAATTTGATATGTATCAATATTTAATATTTTTTAACTTAAATAGCTTTTGACTAATATAGGTAAGTAAATTTAAAAGTCCGATATTCGGATGCCAAAAATCGGACTTTTAAGGTAGCACTAAAAATAAAATGTTTATTGAGCTTCAGTTTTAGTTTCAGTCATTGGTGCAGCTGCTGCGGCAGCAGTCTGTGGAGCAAAGCCACTGTGGTGGCCGTGAGCGCCATTGTAGAAGTTGTGACCAGAAAAATCGTTAGCACTGGATCCTGTACCGTTGCCACGACCTTGACCTGATGCTTTCATGCTGAAAGAGAAAGAGCCCGCAAATTCGCCGTCACCGTCGAAGTCGCCTGCGCCTTTACTAGCGTGGTCGTTGTTCCAGTTGTTAGCATTGTTCCAGTTTGAGTTGTTGTCATCACCGAAAAAAGGCATGCTGAAGTTAGAGTTGCTGTCATCACCGAAAAAAGGCATGTCCCAGTCAGCAGAAACAGCGGTAGATGTAGCCAGGATAGTTGCCGCAGCAAGTGTTAGTAATGTTTTCATGGTAAAAACCTCAAAGTTTGTAATACAGTAATATTGTTATAAATAAGTTCATGCGCTTGTGGTCTTTGCGACCAGTGGCGATACTATATTATAAAACACTTATATTAGCAAGATCTAATTGATATTTATCATTAAGCTGTTCTTAACTTGTTGTTTTATTTCGTACTAATATTTTTTCGTTAATCTTTTATTGATCCAACATATTCCATAAGCGCTTCTAGTAGTACTAACTGGCTACCAATAGTGTCTTCAGACTGCTGAATTTTCTCGATTTCGGCAAAAAACTGGTTGAGTGTCCGATTTGATATAGATGGGTTGTTGAATTTTTCCTGTCGATAATGATTCCATTGCTGGCGTTCTTGCTCATTAAGTGTAGTCAGATAGTTTCTCGCTCGGTAACGAAATAACATTTCGGTTAAACGTGCGTCATCAAAATTAAAATGCAGTTTGGCGAGTTGCGCTACTGGTGTATTTCGAATGGTATCGATGCGCTGGCTGTCGTCGCGACTGAAAAAGCCACCACTGTACAACTGGCCATCTGGGTCGTTGACTTCGGGGAAGTCGCTTTGCTGGAAAATGGCTTCGGTTTTTTGTGCAAATGCGTCGATATGCTGCAAAATCAGTTCGCGGTGGCTTAAACAGGCTTCAACATTAATATTAAGCCGTTTTGCAGCGGCATCACTCATGGTTTTTACGGGTACGATCACTGGGCATTTATTAATGAGGATCTGCTTTAGCGGAATACGCTTCACGCCGTCAGGCAGTTCGGCAGCTGGGGTATATAACCGAGCAGCCATTTCATCAGCGTCGGCGGCAAAAAACTCTTCTGGGTGAATGTTGAGATCATAAACAATGAAACTGTTTTTATTGACTGGGTGCTGGCAGACGGGCATCACCATGGCAATGGCACCGCGTTTTGCAGCGTAGCGTGAAGAAACATGAAGTATGGCTTCGTGTGTACGTAAATTGATGAGTTTACTGATTTCGCTTTTTTTACGCATGTTGTAAATATAGTCATACAGGCGTGGTTGTTTTTCTTTAATCAACTTTGCCATTGCAATGGTGGCATAAACATCCGACATGGCATCGTGTGCCGCTTCATGCTTGATGTTGTTTGCTTTGGTCAGTAACTCCAGGCGTATGCTGGGTCGACCATCCTGCTGCGGCCAGTTAATACCATCCGGCCTTAACGCACGTGTTAAGCGAACAGTGTCGATGATGTCCCAGCGTGAGTTTCCCTGTTGCCATTCATGGGCGTAGGCATTGAAAAAGTTTCGATACAGGGTATTGCGGGTAAATTCATCATCAAAACGGATGTTGTTATAACCGGCAACACAAGTATTGGCAGTGGAAAATTCTTTGTGAATGGCGGTAATAAACTCGGTTTCATTTATGCCATCGGCAAGGGCTTTTTGCGGGGTGATGCCGGTAATCAGGCAAGCTTGCGGGTCGGGCAGAAAATCATCAGCGGGTTTGCAATAAAGGGTTAAGGGTTCGCTGATGATGTTTAAGTTTTCATCGGTGCGAATACCAGCAAACTGCGCCAGGCGATCATATCGCGGGTCGATGCCAAAGGTTTCGTAGTCGTACCAGTAAATTGTATTTGCCATAAAATTGTGAGTAGTCTATGAGTAATTAAACGTGAATCATTAAATTTGAACAGATTAAAAATGAAAAGTGACGGTAGAATATTGCCACGTTAAGCGGCTACACATCAACTTATAATGTTTTACCCTATTAAGTTGCTGGTATTAATCGTTGCATAAGTATTCGCAGTGTGTGCTTTTGAAACACGCCGTATACGCCCCACATGGATGTGGGTAGTGCGGAAAATGCAGGAGCAATTTTCTGCTATCCCTATAGGCTTGACGGTAGCATTCATGCTACCGACAGTTTAAAAAGTACACACTGCGAATACTTATGCAACGCTTTATATTGGCTCAAATGTTTTATTGCCTTCGAGTGTCACCGTTATTTCAACTTTGTTACGGATAGGGCAGATAGCGGGAAACTTTCTCCAGAGAACTGTCGAAATGGA
>CAZMLD010000294.1:0-3110 GCA_964566975.1 uncultured Thiotrichaceae bacterium
AAATGAAAGCGTGTGAGTGAATGTTATGGCTAATGGCTACCGCTATGGTTATTGTTGCCGTAGCGCTTTAGGCAACTGAAAATGTACGTTTTCAGTTGCTTTTTCATTAGTAATAATGGTGGTATCAAATAATGCTTCTAGGCTGGACATAACCTGCTGAACCAAGATGTCAGGGGCAGATGCCCCCGCCGTGACACCGATAGAGCTTGCGGTTTTAAACCAGTTGTTATTAATATCTTCAACACCATCAATAAGATACGCATCAATGTTGTGTTTTTCAGCCAGTTCGCGTAAACGATTTGAGTTCGAGCTATTTTTTGAGCCGATAACAAGAAACACATCAACCTTATCAGCCAGCTCTCTTACCGCATCCTGGCGATTCTGCGTGGCGTAGCAGATGTCGTCTTTACGTGGCCCCTGAATATCGGGATATTTGTTGTTTAATGCGGTGATGATATTTTTTGTATCATCAACCGATAAGGTTGTCTGCGTCACGTAAGCCAGCGAATGCGGGTTCTTAACCTCAAGCCGGTTAACATCGGCAACGGTTTCCACCAAGTAAATATAACTGTGTGTATTTGTTTTGTACTGCCCCAGCGTGCCTTCAACCTCAGGGTGGCCGGCATGGCCAATAAGGATGACATCCTCGGTTTTTTTCTGGTGACGAGCGACTTCAAGATGAACTTTAGTGACTAGCGGACAGGTTGCATCAAAAATACGCAGGTCTCGGCTGCTCGCTTCATGGCGTACCTGTTGTGAAACACCGTGTGCACTAAATATTACTGTTGCCCCATCTGGAATTTCGTCGAGTTCTTCAACAAAAATCGCGCCTTTGTTTTTTAGTTTGCTGACCACATAGCGGTTATGTACGACCTCGTGGCGGACATAAATGGGCGCAGAAAAAATCTCCAGCGCACGTTCGACAATGTCGATGGCGCGGTCAACACCGGCGCAAAAACCACGAGGGTTGGCGAGATAGATGTTCATGAAGCGGGGGTCATGGCGGCATCGTCTACAGGCATAATAATGTCATTAATCCGCATTATGCTGGCCTTCGGTGTGGGTATTATTAATCGCGATAATGTTGACAGTGAAAACGATTTCATGCCCTGCCAGTGGGTGGTTAAAGTCGATTTTGGCAGCGGTTTTGTCCAGGCTAAGTATGGTGCCTGGAATCTCATCACCTTCAGGCGATTCAAAAGCGTAGGTTAGCCCCGTCTCGGGGGTTAACGCTTGCGGAAAGTCAGTGAAGGGCATGTCGTGTATGTTATCCTCATCACGCAGTCCAAAACCCTGTTCGGCGGTGAGTGTCAGGGTTTGTGAGTCACCCGCTTTTAAGCCGACTAGAGCTAGCTCCATGCCATCGCTAAGGTCGCCATGTCCCATGGTTATTTCAACGGGTTCGTCATCAAAACTGTTTTCGATTATTTCGCCATTGGTTAGCGTTATGCGGTAATGCATAAGCACTTGGCTGTGCATGTAGATTTCATCCGGCATAATAATAATTTTACTCCTGTTTACAGACCATTGCATAGCTAATGGCAAGGCAGCAGCAAGCGGTTAGGACTGCCTTTGTTTGCCGGCAGCTTTCTCACGTTTGTACTCTAAAAACATGTCCAGAATGAGCAGCCCGGCACCGAGGGTAATCGCCGAGTCGGCAATATTAAATGTTGGGAAATAAGAGCTGGCATAATAGACCTGAATAAAGTCCACCACAGCGCCAGTCATCACGCGGTCGATTAAATTGCCGATAGCACCACCTAACACGAGAGCAATGGCTACCTGCAACACGTGGTTGTGCTGTTGTTGCACATCGCGTGTAATCTGCCTTAACCAGAAAAATAGAAAAATGCTGATAGCGATAGACAGGCTAACAAAAAAAGTGCGTTGCCAGCCGCCCGCATCACTTAAAAAACCAAATGCCGCGCCTTTGTTATACATTAAGGTGAAGTTAAGACCAGGAAAAATCGCTACCTGTTGATGCAATATTAATTCTGCCTCGGCAATTTTCTTGGTTATTTGGTCAAGAACGATTGCTAATGCTGATAGCCATAACCATTTCATAAGTTTTTTCCTTATATTTGTTAATGTAAATTGTGCGTAACTACTCAGCGTCATTTAGAAAAAGGATGCAGCTTATTGATTTTTAAGGTCGCTGTAAATACATCCATGTACGCTCTACTGCAACATCCATGTTGCAGATGCCTTAAAAATCAATAAGCTGCATCCTTATGTAAATAACACGCTGAGTAGTTACAATTGTGCTTACATAATCGGTGCTCGTTACCATCATTCGTTGCTAAGAAGATAGAGGCGTTGACTGTAAGCTATATGACTTGCTTGTAAGCCGAATATTGATGATTAGTGTAACGGCTAAGCATAGAACCGTTGTTCGCCGCTACCCGTTACATTTTCCACACAGCGTTCACACAGCTCAGGGTGCTCGGCATGGCTACCGACATTGTGCTGATGGTGCCAGCAGCGCACGCATTTGGTTTCTGCTGAGGCTGAAACGTTGAGTTTTATTGTTTCGCCACTGTCGATGTTGGTGGCTACGCAGTCCGCGTCGGCATGGCTGATGTTTTCGACACGGGCGGTTGAAGTAATAAGTACGAAGCGTAATTCTTCTTTTAGTGCTGCCAGCGTATTTTGTAACTTATCACCAACATAAAGTATGACGTCAGCATCTAGCGATGAGCCTATGGTTTTATTTGCACGCAAAATTTCCAGTTCTTTGCTCACGCTGGCGCGAATTTCAAAAATAGTTTGCCAGAATGCCATGTTCATTTCGTCATCGGCATCAAGGGCGGTTAAATCGCTATACCAGCTTTCCAGTAATACCGAGTCGCTCCGCTTGCCGGGCATTGCCTGCCATAGTTCTTCGGCGGTAAAACTCAGAATGGGGGCGATCCAGCGGCATAGCGCCTCGCTAATATGGTATAACGCGGTTTGCGCCGAACGACGGGCAATGCTGTCGCGCTGTGTAGTGTATTGCCGATCTTTTATAATGTCGAGATAAAAACCGCCTAAATCAACCGTGCAAAAATGCTGTAACTTATGATGGATGAGATGAAAGTTAAACGCCTTGTAAGCGGCGATGATCTCATTTT
>CAZMLD010000295.1:0-3104 GCA_964566975.1 uncultured Thiotrichaceae bacterium
ACCTCAGTCCCAGCCACTTTGTTTTCACCTGTGTCACGGTCATAATAATCGCGTTTTTGGTCAGCTAAAATAAGCCCGCCATAGATTGAACTTTTACGTTTTTTAAAGTTGTGAATTTTGTATTTTGCGCCCAGTGTGCCTCGATGCCTGTACTGATTGGCATTGCTAAATTTTTTGTCGAGATACAAGTGGCTGTTGAAATCATAGTCCGCAATTAAACGCCATTTTTTTGCCAGACGTTTTTTGTAAGTGATATCTGCGCTTAGTGGTATGAAAAAGCCGGACTGGATAATTGGCTTGACGATAGTGCCACCGGTAGTGTCAGCAAAAAAATCGACATAATCATTTGTTGGCGTGCGATAAATGTTTGAGTTGTAAGCCAGACCAGCACTGGCATCAACCTCGGTGTTTGCCCAGAGTGTTGAGCTTAAACTTATCAATAACAGGGAGAGCAGGGTTGTTTTAATGTTCATGTTTTTTTCTCAAGTAATAATGAAAGCCATGTTGCAGAACATTATTCTGCACAGTTGTTGTGTCGTGTCCGTTATATACAGCATTAATTTATGCTGCGTTATTATCCATTGCTCTCTGGATTCGTGTTACTAGTCTTTTAGCGTTGCGGTTATCAGGTCGCAGTGCTAATACCTGGTTGGCAGCACGTAACGCGGCATCATATTGATGTTGGCGAAAGTATGTTCTCGCCAGTAAAACTCGTGCCTTGGTATTTTCTGGGCGGATGTCTAGGGTTTTGTCTAAATACGCTTTAGCTTTGTCATACTGGTTTTTCTGGTAAGCAATGTGCGCTAACTGGGTAATTGATCTGAAATAGCGCTCATCAAGCTCAATGGCTTTTTCAAAAGCAGTTATTGCCTCGTCGGTATTATTTAGCTCTCGTAAGGTGAGACCAAAGTCATGCCACATTCTTTTTCGGTGTGATTGGGTTTCGAGTATTTCACGATAAAGTATTTCAGCGGACTCGTAATCTGACTGGGCGACAAAATGTTCCGCCAGTTTTCGTTGTGCCGAGAAAAAGTTTGGCCGTATATCAATGGCTTTTTGTAAGGCATTGATGGCGGTATCTATATCACCTTTATTGGTGTGTATCACGCCAAGATTAAACCATGGCGTACTGTATTCGGGGTTGATGGCAATGGCTCGCTGTAATGCGGTTATCGCTAAATCGTATTGTTCGAGCTTAATATGCACTTCGCCTGCATTATTCCATGCCTGTTCATAATCAGGGTTCTGCTTAACTGCCATGCTGTACGCATCCAGTGCCTGCTGGTACTGGTTGGTTGAGGTGTGAACCAGACCGATATTAAACCAAGTCTGTGGTGAATGATTATCTCGTAATGACAGCACTTTTTTGTAATATTGCAGCGATAGTGGATAATTGTTTTTTATTGAGTAAACGCGACCTAGCTGAAACAGTGCGTCAATATTCTCTGGGTCTATCAACACGATCTGATGATATTGCGCTGCTGCCTCCGCTCTGCGTTTTAAACTATTTAGCATCTCGGCAAAATCCATGCGTAGTCTGACACTGCTAGGGCGGTGTAAAATGGCGGTATTAAACATTTGTTCTGCAGACTGGTAACGTTGGTTTTTTAAATATACACGCGCTAGGGTGGCATAAACAGAGGCTCTGCCTGGCCCTAATCGCTGTACTCGGTCATACTCAATCAAAGCCTGTTCCGTATCGCCGCGTTCAAGATAGATGCCCGCTAGGGTCATGCGCGCACTTATCATGCCTGGGGAAAAACGTAAGGCTTGATGCACCGCTACTTCTGCTTCTTCGATACGCTCTAGTTTGACTAGGGTGCTGGCAAGCCTAGCAAAAGATCGAGCACGCCGCTGCGATGCACCGAGGGTGGTGGCTCGTTTAAAACCAACTGCTGCCTGTTCATAGTCGCCGAGGTTTATCATGATTAATGCTAGGTTAAAAGTGGCACCAAAATGATTGGGTGATAAGCTCAGGATAGTTTCATAATCTTGTATAGCGAGTTGTCGCTGCTGCAATCGGTTGAGTGTGCGAGCCCGTGCCATGTAAACACTGATGGTTGAATCGCCGCGCTCGACCATGTCATTGAACTGTTGCAGTGCTGCTTCAAAATCTCTTTGCTCCATTTTCATACGACCTGTTAACAGGTCGGCGAGCCGTTGTTCGCCTTGGATCGCTAGGCTTTCGATGATATCTCTGGTTGCGTCGAAATCTTTTTGTGACAGTAAATTAAGGCCGCTGCGATACAGTTCATTTTGTAATGCACTTTGCTCGTTTTCATCATCAAGCTCGTGTTGTTCGCTCATGTCGCCGTCTTGTGCCGACAGTATTTGAATATGTGTCACTTCTGCGCTGTCGCTGGTGGCTTCAACATGGACTTTTAATAAAACCAGGTATAAGCCGAGCAAGACTAATAATATGGGTACAAATGTTTTGTTAATGGCAATTAGTATTTTCATTTTTCATCATCTCCTGCTGCCATGAGCAGGGGCATCATGCCCTTGTCATTGGCTAATTGAATGGCTAATCCTGGCCGAGCATTCACTTCTAGAACTTTAGGGCCATCAACACAAATGGCAACATCAACCCCCAGATATTTAAGGGGCAGGGTTTTCGCGCATAGTTTCGATGTCGCAACCACCTGGTCCCAGAAGGGTAGTTGTAAACCGATAAGGTTTAAGCCGTGATCGGGGTGTTCGGTAATTAGTTTGTTATTGTGTAACGCATGTGTGGTGATGCCGGTTTTAATATCAATACCGATAGCCACCGCGCCTTGGTGGATATTGGCGCGTCCACCTGAATCACGAGTCGGTACTCGGCACATCGCCATCATCAGTTTATTTTTAACCGCAATGACGCGGATATCCGGTAAGCCCCAGGGGCTCATCTTGTACAGCAGCTCTGCTGGAATGAGCCGCTCCTCAAAAATGGCAACATCGCTTTTATCAAAAGAGTGTGAGCCAAAAATAATATCGGCAACATGACGTTTGATTTCGCTGATGCTGATGGTTTTGCCAGAAGCGGTTTTCCAGCCATTGTCGACTTTTTCGGTGATCACAATAATACCGCCACCGCCACGACCCTGTGCGGGCTTAAGCACAAA